>NZ_KB895842.1:0-127735 GCF_000374985.1 Micromonospora sp. CNB394
AAGCTGCGTTACCGGCTGCTACACGTCGCCGCCCGGATCACCCGCACCGCCCGCAGGACACGACTCGCCATCGCCGCCAACTGGCCCTGGGCCAACGCCCTGACCAGCGCATTCAACAAGCTCGCCGCACTACCCCGGCCCACCGGCTGACGTCAAGGCTCACGCTCCAACCCGCAACACGGAGGAACCCGGCCCAGCGCCGGGCCCTCAGCATGCCAACAAAGCGGCAAAACCAGCGCGAATCAACTTCATCGATAACAAGCTATGGATCCATGCTCAAGTGAAAGACCGAGGCTAAGCGTCGGTGGCTCAGTTGGTCGTCTGCGGGGCGCGCAGGAGTGCCGGATCCACGTTCGGGACGGCGAACCTGGGATTGTGACCGGACCCGACGATCCTCATGACGAATCCGGCTGCCTCCTCCAACTGCCGGGCGCTGGTCAGCCCACCGACCACCCCGGCGCGACCGCCGAGATCCCCGATCAGTGCCGTGGTGTGATCGAGGGCACTGGGCTCGTCGCCGCAGATGGCCACAACTGGAGCCTCGTCCTGCGGCCCTACGTATGGCCAGGAGCCTCCCGCGAACAGGTGCAGCGCCTTCACGACGTGCGCACCGGCAGCCGTGCGGGCCACAAGCTCAGCTGCCGAGCCAGACGCCGGCTTCAGCTCGCCGGTGGCGTAGTCGACCGGGTTCGTACAGTCGATGACGGTCTTGCCCGCCAACGCCCCCTCGCCGGCGCCGACGAGGGCCAGTGCCGCCTCCAGCCCGTCCCAGGCAACCGCTACCACCACCACGTCGACTTGAGATGTGAAGTCGGCGGGGTCGGCTGCGCCCGCGGCGCGACCGATCCGGTCAGCGGCCTCGATGGCACGCTGCGGGTTGCGCCCCGTTACCAACAGCGAGTGACCCGCGCTGGCCCAGGCTCGGCCCAACGTCTCGGCTAGGTTGCCGGTACCCACGATTCCTACATTCACAGCGGTCTCCTTCATCGCGAAGCGGTGGTGCCGGCAACGCTACGAAGACGGCTCCTACCAACTGGTAGGCGACCGATGCGACACTAGCTTCGTGATCGAGGAGAACTGCCAGACGTTCGTTTCGGACTGCCACGTGCGAGCGGCAGCCGAACTCATCAACCACGCTTGGGATCCTGTCGTGCTTTCCGCCCTGCGACTGGGACCGACGCGACGCAACGACCTGCTCGTACGGATCGGAGGCATCAGCGACAAGGTGCTGACTCAGTCACTGCGTCGCCTGCAAGCACGGGCCCTTCTCACGAGAGTTCCCGGTGCCGAGCCGCCGTCAGGGCGCGGGGGCGCGGTCTATCAGCTCTCCCCACTGGGCGAGTCGTTCGCGAACGGACCCATCGCGTACCTCGCTCAATGGGCTGCGGACCACCAAGCCGAGCTCACATAGCTGGACTCGACGAGGCCAGCTAAACGATCACGCTCCGTCGAGACCACGTACGCAGCAGGCATCCGCACCAGGTAGCCGCGATCCGGCACAGACCCTCTGCCGATAGCCCAGCTCCACGGAGGCCGCCGCCCCGGGCTTCCGTCTACCTGGAGCGCGTCCGGCTTCCTGATCTACGGGAAGGCTCTGCGTCGGAACCCGCGAACCGACACCGGCTCCGTTATCCCGACCTACACCGACCCCGACCCGAGGCAGTACGCACCCGGAGACCAAAGATCGGGATAACCGATCACTCGGGATAATCCTGATTACCCCGAGTTCGGGGTAATCAGGACATCTCGAATGCCGGCAAGCGCGCCGGCATCACCGGAGAGCACTCCAGCCTGTGGAGTGCTGTCGCCGACGCCGTTCGCGTCCTTCGACCGCCGCTCGTGTTCGTGGAGAACGTCGCCGCCCTCCTACGCCGGGAATTCGACGTCGTCGAAGCCGACCTGGCCGCGATCGGGTACGACACGAGCTGGACGTGCCTACGCGCGTCCGACATCGGCGCCGCCCACCGCCGCGACCGGCTGTTCCTGCTGGCCGCACCCGCCGAACGACTGGGAGGGGGTGCGGACGCTGCCGACCCCCTGCGCCCGTGACGGCAAAGGACCCGGCCACCAGCACGGGCTGCCCGACCTCATCGAACCGTCGGGCTCGACCCACGGCCTCCTATCCACCTCCACCGTGGGGCGCACCGTTGAGCACGGGCATACGCGGGCCAACAGCGCGCGGCTGCTGCCCACCCCCAGGGCGAGCGACACCGGCACGCCCGGACGACGTGCGGGGGCCGGGTTCCGGCCTCCGCTGTCGCAGGTGCTGCTGCCCACCCCACGGGCCACCGACGGCGAGAAAGGTTGCCCTGGGCAGCGCGGCTCGCACGGCGACCTGACTCTCCCTTCCGCGGCGGTGCGGGTCCCGGCCCGGATCCTGCCCACCCCGCGCGCGTCCGACGGGCGCGGTCCCGGGCGGCACGGCGACGGCGGCGCGGACCTGCGCACCACCATCGCCGGACTCGGGCAGCCCGACGAACAGCGGTGGGGCGGCTACGCCGACGCGGTGGCCCGCTGGGAGCTGCTGCTCGGCCGGCCCGCACCGGAACCCACGCAGACCGGCCGGCACGGCAAGCCCGTCCTCGCGCCGCCGTTCGTGGAGTGGCTCATGGGTCTCGCCCCAGGCCATGTCACCGGCGCTGACCTGGGGCTGCCGCGCACGCTCGCGCTGCGGGTCCTCGGCAACGGCGTCGTCCCCCAGCAGGCTGCCGCAGCGTTGCGGCTCCTGCTGTGCCCGCTTCGGTGGGAGGCGTCCGCATGACCAGCGGTCGCCGCAGGTGGAACAAGCTACGAAGGGTTCTCCGTCTTGCCTACCTGCTCGGAGCTGTTGTCAGATGGTGCGCCCAGCCAGGTGTGGACCGTCGCGATCTGTCCCCGGTGCCAGGGGTACGCCGGTGCTGGATAGCACCGCGGCACAGCGCAGATAAGGACCGCTGGTGTTCCTCCCAGGTTTCGATGTGGTCTCCACCAAACCCGGTGGCGGGACATCACCCCTCATCGACCCGAACACGGCACGACCGGCACGACGACGTGGTCGGCCCTCATCCTCCACGATGCCGTGCTCCTGAGCTGACCGGCCACCCAAGCCCAGCCGCTCAACCAGCCCACAGGTCAACGAGCCGTACAGCCGACACAACACCCCTACGGGCGCGTCTCACGTCGTGTGTCCGGGCTTGCTCTACGTACACTCTGTCCTGCGAGGAGCCGGATCACCTAGCCCGCGCATTGCTGTGGAATCGGTGCTGTCTGTCAGATCGGGGGAGCTGCGTGGGCGACGAGGGCGAAGAGGAAGTCGAGGTGGCCATCCCCGGTCCCGGCGCGGACACGTACGAGGGGAACGAACTGCTGCACATCGCGTCCACGATGCCTCACACGGACATCGACGTGGTGCGCCGACGCATCGGAAAGATGGACAATTTCCGGGAACTTGCCACTGACGCCCTCGACGTCCTAGAACGGCACCACCACGCCACGCTCGGCGCCAACAGCCAAAGTCAGGAGTGGTTCCACCGCGCCTGCCAGGACACCCGGGACATCTTCCGGGTCGTGCTCGCGCAAGACCTGGAATGGGAGCAGCAGCGGTACGTGCTCGACCTGCTGATGCGGCTTCTGCAGATGGAAGGTGCGAAGGACACCGAGAGCAGGAACCTTCTCAGCTCGCTCTCCGACAAGCTATCCAACAAGATGATGGTGATCGGCGGTGTCGCCATCACCGCGGCTGCTGTGGTCGTGACGGTCGGTGCTCCCAAGGCGGCACGGCAGATCGCACAGGCCCTACGCAGAGACTGACCTCGAACACGATCGGGTCAGCCAGCGGGCCGCGCCACATAACGAAACGTGCCCAGCCGTAGGTCCCCCTTTCCAACCCACGCTCGCCACGCGGACAACTCGGAAGGGTCGACCCCGCACCGCACGCCCGCCCACGGCCCCCAACCGAACAGCTCGCCCGGACCCGCCGCACACCAGCAGGCCGTTACTGACAGTTGTGGCATAGAACGGGAAACATCCCCGCCGAAACAGAGGAGCACCAGCGGAGCACCAGACGTCCACATCGCGGACGATCACGACACATGCTGAGAAGCGATCAAGGCCGCAACCAGCGTTTCCGCTGGTAACGGCCTTGATCGTGAAGTGCGCCCGAAGGGACTCGAACCCCTAACCTTCTGATCCGTAGTCAGATGCTCTATCCGTTGAGCTACGGGCGCTTGGTGCTCGGCCAGTCTACACAACCGGCTTTCGCGCGGAGACTCCGGGATTCGAACCCGGGAGGGGCTTTAAGACCCCAACCGCATTAGCAGTGCGGCGCCATAGACCAGACTAGGCGAAGTCTCCCTGGTGACCTCGAGGTCACCGCGCCCGAGGATACAGGCCCGCACCCGCCCGGGGCAAAGCGGATACCGGGACCCACCGCCCCGACCGCGTTTTCGTCGTGTGCCGGATCACGCCCACGGCTACGCTCCATCGATATGCAGGAGCAGCCGCCGAGCGATCCGCCCCGTCGCGAGCCCGCACCCAAGGCCCGGCGGAGCCGCTCCCCCCGTCCCACCTTCAGCCCACCGGCACCTGAGCCCGTCTCGGAGAAAGCGACGAGCGACACACCGCGGCCTCGGCGTCCGCGCCGGTCGGCGCCGACGGTCGTCTTCCAGCCGCCGACGCCGGACGCCGACGCACCGCCGGCGCCGCGCCCGCGTCCGGCCGCGGATTCCTCGGCAGCCGATTCCGGTACGCCGTCCGCAGAGCAAGCCACCCCGAGTTCCGCCACGACCGGTCCGGGTACGTCGGCCCCAGAGCGGAGCGCCGCTGCACGTGCCAGGCCCGGCACGCGGTCGGTCGGCCCGGGGACGGCTGAGCCGCTGCCGGCACCCGGAGCCGCACCGGAAGCCGGGGAGCCGCCGGTCACCGAGCGCTCGGCCGAGCCACAGGCACCACCGGCCGGCGAGGAGACCTCGAAGCGGACCCGCCGCGCGCCCGCGGCGAAGAACGCCGCCCCGGCCGTGAAGAACGCCGCTCCGGCGGTCAAGAGGACTGCTCGGAAGGCATCGGCCCCGAAGCCGGAGGCGCCAGCCGATTCCGAGCCCGTCGCGGCGGAGGAACGGGCCACCGCACCTCGAACCGGTCGGACCCGCCGGGCCGTGAAGGCCGCGCCTTCGGCGGGCGGGGCGAGTCCGGCGAAGCGCGCGGAACCGGCCGCCCCGCCGTCCTCCGAGACCACGACCGTGCCGGCGATCGGGCCGGCCGCGTCGAAGCGTGCCGCTTCCGGGTCCGAGCCCACCGCCGCCGGCCCGGCACCTCGGGAAGAGCCAGCCGTCGTCGAGCGGGCGCCCGCACGACCCGGCTTCGCGCGTACCCCCGCCGAGGGCTGGCGGGCGGTGGGGCCGCAGCTGCGCGACCACCCCGGGTTCGCGCCGGAGCTGCTGGCCCTGGCGGCGGTCGACGCGCTCGGGCCGCGGGCCGCGGCCTGGGTGGAGCAGGTGCGGCGGGCCTACCCGGAGGCGGACGCCGACGGGGTGGCCCGGCTGGCGACCCGGCGGTTCGTCCGGATGGCCGGTACGGGTGGGGCGCTCGCGGCGGGCGCCGGGCTGTTCGCGCCGGTCGCGGAGCTGGCCGCGGTGCTGTGGACGCAGGCGAACCTGGTGCTGCATCTGGCGGCGGTGTACGGGCGGGATCCGGCGCATCCGGATCGGGCGGCCGAGCTGCTGGTGCTCACCCTGGTGCACCCGGACGACGGCACCGCGCGGGCGGCGCTCGCGGCGGCTCGGGCGGCTGACGCTCCGGCGGACGGGCCGTGGGGGCGGGCGGCGGAGGCTGCCTGGCGGCTGGCCACGCCGGTGGCCGCGCAGGCGGGCGGCTGGCTCGGGCTGCGGTTGGCCGCCCGGTTGCTGCCGGGGGCGGCGGTGGTGGCGGCCGCGACCGGCGGTACGGCGACGGCCGAGCGGCTGGCCGCGCGGGCGGTCGCCCGGTACCGGCCCGGCCGCACCTGATCGACACGTGTTCGGCGAGGTGGCGGGATCCCTCGGGCCGCGATGCCGCCACCTCGCCGAACCGGGGCAAGCCGACGACCGTGCCGGGCCCACGGACCCACCAGGCCGGCAAAGCCGGCAGCCGCGGTCAGAGCCAGTCGAACCAGGACTTCGGCAGCATCGCGTAGCCGACGAACGCGACGATGTCGAGCAGTGTGTGGGCGACGATCAGCGGGGCCACCCGGCGGGTGCGCAGGTAGAACAGCCCGAAGATCACGCCCATCACGGCGTTGCCGACGAACGCGCCGAAGCCCTGGTAGAGGTGGTACGAGCCGCGCAGCAGCGCGCTCGTGGCGAGCACCGCGCCGATCCGCCAGTTGAGCTGCCGCAGCCGGGTGATCAGGTAGCCGACCACGATCACCTCCTCCAGGACAGCGTTCTGCACGGCGGCGAGGATCAGCACCGGCACCGTCCACCACAGGTCCGGCAGCGCGGCCGGGACCAGCGTGGCGTTGATGCCGAGCTGTGCCGCCGCCCAGAACAGCGCCAGCCCGGGCAGGCCGATGAGCGCGGTCAGGCCCGCACCGCGGGCCAGGTCGGAGGCGGGCCGGCGGAAGTCGACGCCGAGCGTCCGCGCCGGGTCGCCGGGGTCACGCGCCAGCAGGTGTACGGCGAGCAGCACCGGGAGCAGCGCGAAGACGATCCCGAGCAGCTGGTACGTGAGGTCGAGGTACGGCCGGGCCGACGCGGAGGTGTTCAGGGCGGCGGTCTGCTTGGACAGGCCACCGGTAGCGGTCAGTTTGGCTGTCAGCGACACGAGCGCGTACACGGCCGACTGGCCGAGGGACAGACCGAGCACGAGCAGCGTCTCGGTGCCCAGCATCCGGCGGGAGACCGGGCGGGCCAGCTCGTCAACCGTCACCGGACCATGAAAGCACTTCGGCGACCGGGCCGGACGATCGCACATTCTGTGCGACCGACGTACACGCTCCGTGGACATTCTATCGGGGCCGATCCGCCCGTCCGGAGAAGGAGCGTGCCCCCTGTGGAGAACTTCGCGCGGCTGCTGAAGGAGAGCTGGACCCTGGTCGAGGAGCACCGGGAGCGGCTCAGCGGTCACTTCTACGCCCGGTTGTTCCTCCTCGACCCGGAGTTGCGCAAGCTCTTCCCGGTGCAGATGAACGGGCAGGGTGACCGCATCCTGGAGGCCATCGTCACGGCCACCCAGGCGGTCGGCGACCCGGAGAGCTTCGACGAGTACCTGCGCGCGCTGGGCCGGGACCACCGCAAGTACCACGTGGCGGACGAGCACTACGCGACGATGGGTGTCGCGCTGCTCGACGCGCTGCGCAGCACCGCCGGGGACGGCTGGAACCTGGAGTACGACCAGGCGTGGCGGGAGGCGTACGCCGGCATCAGCGAGCGGATGCTGGCCGGCGCGGACGCGGACGAGAACCCGCCGTACTGGCACGCCGAGGTGCTGACGCACGAGCGGCACGGCCCGGACACGGCGGTGCTGACCGTACGCGCGCTCCAGGATCCGCTGCCGTGGCGGGCCGGTCAGTACGTGAGCGTCGAGGTGCCCCGCTACCACCCGCGGGTGTGGCGGACGTACTCGGTGGCGAACGCGCCGAACGAGGAGAACGTGCTGGAGTTCCACGTCCGGACGCCGCCCGGTGCGGCGGGCTGGGTGTCCGGCGCGCTGGTGCGCCGCACCAAGCCGGGTGACCTGCTGCGGGTGGCCGCACCGATGGGGTCGATGACCTTGGACCCGGAGTCCACCCGGGACGTGCTGTGCGTGGCCGGCGGCGTCGGCCTGGCGCCGATCAAGGCGCTGGTGGAGGAGCTGACCCGGGTCAACCGGACCCGCTGGGTGCACGTCTTCTACGGCGCCCGCCGCCCGGACGAGCTGTACGGGCTGCCCGGCCTGGAGGAACTCGTCGCGTCGCACCCGTGGTTGTCGGTGACCCCGGCGTGCAGTGCGGACCCGGACTTCGGCGGCGAACTCGGTGACGTCTCCGAGGTGGTCACCCGGTACGGCCCGTGGACCACGCACGACTGCTACGTCTCCGGCTCGGCCGCGATGGTCCGGGCCACGCTGCGGGCGCTCGCCGCCGACGACGTCCCACCCGATCACATCCGGTACGACACGTTCGGCAACCTCTGAACCTTGCTCCCCCCGAGCCGGGTCGCGTGCCCCCGCCCCCTGGGGCACGCGACCCGGCCCCCCGTCTCTCAGTAGCGCCAGGGAGTGCCGGTCTCGCGGTACTCCTCCACCGGGACCAGTGGCACGCCGGGTGCCATCCGGTCGAGGTAGAGCCGTCCCGCCAGGTGGTCGATCTCGTGCGCGACCAGCCGCGCCATCGCGTACTCGTAGGACGTGATCACCCGGCTGCCGTCCCACAGCGCGTGTTCCACGTCGATCCGCAGCGGCCGGGGCACCAGGCCGCGGTGGTCGAAGAAGGAGAGGCAGCCCTCGTACTGCTCGTCGGTCTCGGTCGCGGCGTCCACCACCCGAGGGTTGAGCAGCACCACCGGGTCCGCCGCCCGGTCGGCCGGACGCACGAGCGCCGCCGACCAGCCGATGCCGAGCTGGGGCGCGGCGAGGCCGACACCCTTGCTGAAAGGGTGCAGCTCGTCCAGCCGGACCAGCATCGCGGCGAGCCGGTCGATCACCTGCCGGGCGTGCTGTTCGTCTGCCGGCAGGTCGAACTGGCGGGCCCGCTGCCGCAGCAGGTCCTCGCCGCGCTGCACGATGCCCACGGCCCGCATCCGGTCGCTGGCCCGCAGCCGGGCGCCGCCGCTCGGCGCGCTGTCCGGTTCGGTGTCCGGCTCGGGGCTGCGGAACCGCCACTGCATCCGGTAACGGGCGTTCAGCGGCGGGTCGTCGGTCCCCCAGTCGAAGACGACCCGGCCGCCGTCCACCGAACGCTGGATCGGGGTACGCAGGGGCCCCTCCTCCGCCGACAGCGAGGTCTCCGCGCCCCACACCTTCGGGTCGAGGTCAGCGGGCAGGTCGAGCCGCACCGCGAGGTGCCGGGTGGGCAGGCGTACGGCCCGCTGGAACCAGGGGCCCCACTTGTCCCGGCCGACGCGGTACGCGTACTCGATGGTGACCCGGTCGCCGGGGTAGAGCGGGAAGCGTCCCTCGTCGTTCTCGAACAGCAGCCAGATCTCCTTGAACGCGTCCCGGTCGTGCTTGGCCCGCCAGTGCATCGGCTCGTGCCCGTTGCCGTCGTCCCGGTACGCGGTGAGTTGCAGCTCGGCGAAGGTGAGCGGGTGTTCCCGGTGGTGCCGGTTGGAGCGGCCCGGGTCGCTGGGGTAGCGGTCGACGGCGACCCGGACCAGGTAGCGGGTGACCGGTTCGGTGCCCGCGTTGTACAGCTCCCGCCGGATCGCGCAGTGGTAGCCGTCACCGGTGTGGGTGAGCGTGGCCATCTCCCGTTCCACCACCAGTCCGGTGCCGGGGGGCAGCCACTGGCCGGGCACGGGTGGGTCGCGGTGCGCCGTGCCGGTACGGCCGTGCCGCAGCTCGTCGTACTCCCGGAAGCGCTGCCAGATCGCGCCGCTGGCCTCCAGGACGGCCTCGGCCCGGCGGGCGAAGTCCTCGGTGGGCCGGTGCCGGCGCCCTTCGACGTGGCTGACGTAGGACGGGTCGAAGCCCATCAGTGTCGCCAGCTGCTTCTTGGACAGCCCTCGGCCGGTCCGGTGCCGGGCGAGTTCGGCCGCGAACGAGTCCGCGGCACGCTCGATCGGTGAGGTCGTCATCAGCTTCCTCGTACGCGGGAAGACCATTTTCACGTTGGGTGGCCGAACGTGTACGGAAACTGCCTCGTATTCGACACTCACCTTGACTTTTCAGCGGCTTACGTCGATCCTCGCGCCGTCCGCCGCCGGCTCGTCGGCGGCGTTTTCCGTCCCTGTCACACCACTTCCCTCCCGCCGAGCAGGTGGTTAGGCTAGCCTTAGCTTGGGTCGACGGCATGCGCCGACCGCACGGCGACAGGACAGGGGACGGCCAGGTGACTACGGTGATGCGGGGGCGCGACGCCGCCACCCCGCTCGCGCCGGTGACCGCGACCCTGCGCGCCATGTTCGGCACCGACGACCTGCCCGGGCTCGCACCCGGCCTGCTGGTCCACGACGAGCTGGACCACTGGTCCCCGGCCACCCGGCTGATCGACGGCACGCTGCTGTCCGAGTTCCTGACCGCCGCCGGGCGCCGGTGGGGCGGCACCCCGCACGCGTGCGCCGCGCTGGCGTGGAAGTCCTACAGCTACTGGACCGCGCTCCCAGCAGTGCTCGGCTGGGCGTCGGCCCGGCGGGTGCCGCTGCTCGACCCGGCCGACGTGCTCGTGCACTTCGAGGACCACCACCAGCTGCTCACGCTGGGGCTGCGCGCCTCGACCCCGGTGGCGGTGCTGCCCGGCGACCCGCTGGCGCTGGCCGGCGCTCCGGGCGTGCGGGTGATCCCGGACGAGGCGGCACTGCTCGGCGCGCTGCGCGCGTCCCTGCTCGACGCCCACTTCGCGCCGCTGATCGGCGCCATCCAGGGCGAGGTCCGGATCGGCACCCGTACGCTGCTCGGCTCGGTCGCCTCCGGCATCGCGCACGGCGTCCTGCGCGCGTCGGACGCGCTGCCCGGCTCGGCCACGGCGGCCGTCGGCACGCTGCTCGACGCGCTCGACCTGAGCGATCTGGTCGAGCTGGTGCCCGGTCCGGCCGGTGAGCCGACCGTGCAGCGGCGCACCTGCTGCCTGGCGTTCACGCTGCCCCGGCCCAAGGTGTGCCAGGGCTGCTGCGTCCGCCAGGGCTGACCGCTCAGTCGGCCAGCGGCCGGACGTCCCACAGCCAGACCCCGCCGGTACGCGTCGGCGTGATCCCGCTCAGCTCGGTCATCGCCCGGCGCAGCGCCTCGGCCTGCGGCAGCCGGGGGTCGAGGATCACCGCGCCGGCCCGCCAGTAGCGCAGGTCGTCGACGGCGGCCACCCGGTCCTGCGGGGTGATCGGCGGGACCGCATCGGTGCGCCGTACCGTCTCGAAGAACGTGCTGGTGGGGCGCGGCGGCGCGGTGAAGAGGGCGATCCGGCCCCCGCCGGGGCGGGTGTCCGGATAGAGGAAGTAGCCGCGGGCCAGCGGCATGTCCAGCCGGGTCTCGGCGGACCAGCGCAGCGGGACCGCGTACGTGGTGTCGGGCAGCGGCAGCGTGACGATGCTCCGCCCGTCGGCGACGTAGGGACGCCAGACGCCGGAGGTGACGAACGCCGGAGTCGGGTCGAGGCGCTTCGCGGGCAGCGGGGTGGGCAGGATCGGCACCAGCGCCATGGCGAGCACGGTGACCATGGCGAACCGGATCCCGTCGCGCGCGTCCGGGTGCCGTACGGCGAGCCGCCGGGCCCGGTCGGCGCCGAGCGCGAGCAGCACACCGATGATCGGGGTGAGCGCGAGCGACCAGCGGGTGGGTACCACCGAGTGCAGGATCGGCAGGTCCTCCAGCGCGGCCCAGGGGCCGGGGATGCCGGTTTCCTCTCCGTCAAAGCGGATCTGGCGGCCGAGCGAGAAGAGCGCGAACACGAGCCCGACCGCCGCCAGCCCGAGCACCACCGCGTTGCGGCGCAGCCACCAGACGAGCGCGACCACCAGGATCACCAGCGGCCAGCCGAAGAACGCGTTCTCCTCGGTGGCGTTCTTGACGAGCGGTTCGCTGCCCCGGGCATCACCCGCTACCGACTCCCGGGACCAGGCCACGTACGCGGCGAGGTCGGTGGAGTAGCCCCGGATCAGCGTGGAGAGCCCGCTGTAGGCGCCGGGGCCGAAGAACTGCACCCAGAGCGGGTACGCGAGCAGCGCCCCGGCGACCAGCGCGGCGACTGCGAGTCCGGCGGCGAACGGGCGGGCCGCCGACCGCAGCGCGGGCCGCCCGAGCGCCAGCGCGAGCACCACCACGCCGAGCCCCATGGCGGTCATCAGCAGGATCTCCAGGTTGAGGAACGCCTGCCAGACGATCACCAGGGCGAGCAGGACGCCGTTGCGCAGCCACCGGCCGGGTTCGGCCAGCCGTAGCGTCCGCCAGATGATCAGCGGCACGACGTACTGGCTGACGATGTTGGGGTGCGAGTTGGCGTGCGAGATCATCGCGGGCGCGAACGCGCAGAACGCGGCGCCGAGCCAGGCCGGACCGCGGGATCTGATGACGACTCGGGAGAGCAGGAAATACCAGGACACGCCGGTGGCAGCGAGTCCGAGAGTGAGGAAAATCAGAAAGGACCAGCGTGGGCCCGCCCAGAGCGTCACCGGGGTCAGCGGCAATGAAACGGATAATACGGACGTATTGGCCATGAGATTGACGACATCCGGCACATTCATCCGGTCCGAGGTGAACGGGTAGGCGAGATCCGTGACGACGCGCGCACCGTGGGCCATCATCCATTCGAATTGCGCCTGATCTGTCCGATTGTCGCGGACACCATTGCGCGGATCGGCCCAGAGCCGGGCGGTCACCCAGAGCGCGAGCAACACGAAGCTGAGCACGGCGAGCGCGTCGACCCGCCTACCCCGCCCCGATTTCGTGGTGCTCGCCTCGCTTTCCGGAGTAGTCATGACATTTCAGAGCGTAGTCAGGGCATGACCGGCAGGTGCAATGTTCCGTAGAATCACGTACTATGTGCCGAGTTCGCCGAGCACTGAACAGGCACCCCTCCGCATCACAATTCGGCCCCTCCGTCCCCCGATTTCCCCCTCAGCCATCCAGATGGTTGACTCTGACGGTCCAGGCGCGGGTCAGTCATATCGTGAGGAATCGACGCATGGCAGAAATCACTGGGGATCAGCGCGTCCAGTCCGAGGTGCTCGAAGGCCTCGCGACGGCTGTCAACCACCGGCAGTGGTTCGTCGAGCTGGCGGTGCCCTACCTCGGTGACAACCCGATCGAGATCGGCAGTGGCCTGGGCGACTACGCCTCCGCCTGGGCCGCCCACGCGCCCCGGATCACCGCCACCGAGGCCGACCCGGACCGGCTGATCCAGCTCAAGGAGCGGCTGTCCGACCACCCGGGCGTCGAGGTCCGGCAGATGCTGCTCCCGCACCACGAGCGCGGCGACTACAGCGCCGCCGTCTCCTACAACGTGCTGGAGCACATCGACGATCACGTGGGCGCGCTGCGCAGCATGCGGGATCTCGTCCGCCCCGGCGGCGCCGTGGTCATCATCGTGCCGGCGTTCCAGTTCGCCATGAGCCCCGCCGACATCGCCACCGGCCACGTCCGCCGCTACACGAAGAAGACGCTCGGCTCGGCGATGACCGAGGCGGGCCTCACCGTCGAGCGGATCCACTACGCCAACGCGCTCGGCCTGATCGGCTACTTCATGGCCACCAAGGTCTTCCGGCTGATGCCGAAGGAGGGCCCGATGGTGAAGGTCTACGACACTCTGGTCCTGCCCGTCACCAAGGCCGCCGAGCAGCGCGTCCGGCCGCCGTTCGGCCAGTCCGTCTTCGCCGTCGCCCGCGTCCCCGCTGAGATGTAAGGAAGGGCCCCTTGTTAACAGACGTCTGTTAACAAGGGGCCCTTCCTTACATTCACTCCTTGATCTGGTACGTGGGGCGGATGACCGCGCGGGCCAGGGTGTGGAACGCCAGGTTGAAGCCGACGAAGGCCGGGCTGGCCCCGGCGGGGATGTCGAGGCGGGCCACGTCCACCGCGTGCACCGCGAACACGTACCGGTGCGGCCGGTCCCCGGGCGGCGGCGCCGCACCGCCGTAGCCGGTGTCGCCGTAGTCGTTGCGGACGCTGAACGCGCCGCCCAGGTCGGCCTCCCGCACGCCGCCCGGCAGCTCGGTGACCGACGCGGGCAGGTTCACCAGCACCCAGTGCCAGAAGCCGCTGCCCGTCGGGGCGTCCGGGTCGAAGCACGTGACCACGAAGCTCTTGGTCTCGGCCGGGAAACCCGACCAGGACAGCTGCGGTGAGACGTTCCCGCCGCCGGTGCTGCCGTGCGCGTACCGCGCGTCCATCGGCTCGCCGTTGTGCACGTCGTCGCTGGTCAGGTCGAACGACGGCACCGTCGGCAGCAACTCGTACGGGTCCGGGGCGATCGGTCGTTCCAGGGTCATCGAAACGGTCCTTCCGGGTACGCGAATGTCCTGCGCCCCTTCATACCCCGTCGGCCGCCCCACCGTGCTGCCTGCGCACGATCTCGTTGATCCAGACCGGCGCGTACGGCGACGTGCAGCCCGGCGGCGTCGGATAGTCCTTGAGCACCCCGAGCCGCTCCCCGATCCCGATCGCGCGGTCCCGGTACGCGGCGTGCTCGATCCCGATCTGCGCCAGGCAGTGGTTCATCGCCCACTGGAGGCGGTCCGGCGCGGTCGCCATCTCCGCCTCGATCACGTCGAGCAGGCCGGCCAGGTCCAGCCCGTCCGGATTCCGCGCCACCCGGTCGACGGTCAGCGCCCAGCCGGCGCTCGCCACCACCGGATCCGGGTCGGTCGACCAGGCCAGGCGCAGCGGCTCGGCGTGCGGGCTCTTCTTCACCACGTAGTTCACGAGCCAGTCGTGCACCTTCGGTGTCCGCGCCTCGCGCAGCATGGCGTCCAGCTCGTCCCGCCCGTACGCCTTCGGCCGGCAGATCAGCAGCGCCAGCAGCCGGGCCGCGCTGTCACCGGTGGCCCACAGCTCGCGGGCCAACTCCTGCTGTGTCTTCAGGCGCTTGGCGATCACCCGCAGCCTGCCCAGGTTGACCCCGTGGTCGTCGCCGTGGCGCTCGTTGACCGCGCGGATCTTCGGGTCGTCGAGCGCGGCCAGCTCGGCCGTCACGCCGGACACCGTCGTCGTATCCGCCACCAGAGCCTCCCGCCGTCGCCGCCCGCAGCCTACAACCGGCCCGATGCTCCCGCTGTTCCGCCGACCCGCCGTTCCCCGCCCTGCCGTGCCGTCGCCCACATCGCGGCCCTCACGGCCGTCGCGCTGGTCGCTACGTTGGGCTGACGCACGGATCGCGGATGAACACCTGGTAGTCACCGGCTGACCGTTGGCCGGGGTGAGCGGCGATGGGCAGTCCCCCCACGCATGCCACACCAGCGGACCACTCTGGCACTGGCGCATGAGCTGAGCTGCGTCACGGGAGATCAACGACGGGCGGAGGGTGTGGGATTCGAACCCACGAAGACATCGCTGCCTTACCGGTTTTCAGACCATGCAGCTCAAGGCGCTGACCTGCCCAAATACGGTCCGCTGTCTAATCGCCGACAGAAATGCGACACGTGCACCGAGCCCGGGTAGGATGCATTGCGCTGATTCGCAAATCCTAGCCCGAGATCGCCCACCGGCCTTCGCCCGCCGCTGTCATGTTGAACATTGACAGGAGACGGAATTAACACGACGAGCCGGTCTGTCGATGAATCGCTTACTTGACTGCATGTGGCAGAATACACCAATGACACCTGAACAGCTTCAGAAGATCGATTTCGGCCGTCTGGATGCCGAGAGTGACCCCAGGCTTCAGGATTACTTCCTCGTCACGGGAACTGTCGACGTAGCCAAGCGGGGGGCCAAGCTGGTAATCGGCCGCAAGGGTTCAGGGAAAACAGCCCTATTTCTGTATCTCAAGCAGAATCTTGACACTGATGTCGTTGACCTCGACCTGAATGACTACGTGTTCGGGATGCATCAAGGGCTTGTTGAGGCGGGACTTAGCGCCGAAAGAGCATACGTAGCTTCCTGGAAACTACTCATCTACTCTGCGGTCTTCGGAAAGATACGCGAATCGATGAGCTCGTCCGACCGAGGGCGAGGTGACGACCTGCTCGCATCCTTGGGACAAGGCGACAATGGCGGAAGATTCAGGAAAATAGTTCGGTGGCTCAAGCGCCTTCGCCGAGTAGACCTTCCCTCGGTCCTGGGCACTGGTGGGGGTGGCATCGAAATCGGCGATAAGGCCACGCTTTCCATGGACACTATTGACCGTCTCGATGACCTAGAAGATTTGCTGTGCAAACAGGTCGAAAAAATCCCAGTGACGGTGCTCCTGGATCGCCTTGACGACGCATGGGATGGAACCCAAGAGAGCTTGAACCTGATCGGTGGTGCAATCCGAGCTACTCGTGATATCGCCATCGCTTGGCAGCAACCAACACCGGCACCGGTGATCACGTTCTTGCGAACGGACCTGTGGGAGCGCCTGTCATTCAACGACAAAAACAAAATGAGCCAGGACATCATCTATCTCGACTGGACGCGCGGACAGTTGGCCGATATTGTCGATCTGCGAATCAACAACAGCATTGGCATCCCAGTCGGCAAAGGATGGGAAACCGTATTCACCACCGGCGAGATGAGGCAGCGAGCTCAGGCTCAAACATATATCATCAAGCGCACTCTCGGACGACCCCGGGATGTCGTATCATTTGCAACCTACGCCCTAAAAGCGGCCACCACTAACGGGCACGCGCAGATTGAAGCAAGCGACATCTACGAAGCCGAGAAAGAATACAGCAAGCACATGCTCGGCGAACTTCGCGACGAGATTGAAAGACACGTTTCAGACTGGAACTCAGTTACGAATAGCTTGAAGGCGCTTGGAAAGCGAAATTTTACGACAGGCCACTGGCTTTCCTCCTGTGGCGACAATGGCATTGGACGAGACAATGCCCTGCGCGCTCTTGAGCAACTCTTCGAAGCATCTGCCGTCGGCATACATGGCGTTGGTGGCACGAGAGGAGGAACGCGAGGAGGAAGCGGAACCACGTATCGCTACCAGGATCGCCACCTGCAATCGCGTCCCGACGCCACCTTGCAAGTACATCTCGCTCTTGTACGGGAGTTGCGCCTAAAAGACGCCTAAGCTCGGGTCAGATAAGGGCGACAGGCCGTTCAACTCTCACTTGCATCGAGGGTTGAACGGCCTGCGCTGCGAGATCCACAGGCCGTCCCACATCAATGTTCGGCGAGTAGAGCGCGGGCAATCTCTTCCATGCTTCTGATCACCGCGTCTACGCCCATCGGAGGTGATCCATCTACGCGCCGACGAATGCGACCTTCCCGAGGATGGGTGGGGGTGGTTGCACCTCAGCGGGTCGACGCAGCAGGTTGGCGAGGATTGGAGCGACGGCGGCACGTCGCTCGAAGACCGGGAACTCAAGCACCGGGCGAAGAAGGCGACCCGCGACGTACCGGCCTGTCCCGAACTGGTCCGCATCCTGCGGCACCACCTACGGGAGCACTGCCGGAGCGCCAACGGCCGGATGTTCAACGCCGCTGGCGCACGGGTGGCCCCGGTGTCGAAGAGCACCTACCTGCGCGCCTGGCGGCAGGCCCGAGAGACAGCGTTGACGCCCGCGCAGTACCGGTCACCGCGGGCGCACCGGCCGTACGACCTGCGGCATGCCGCCGTGTCGCTCTGGCTCAACGCTGGCGTACCGGCGACGCAGGTAGCGCAGTGGGCCGGGCACAGCGTGCACGTGCTGTTGAAGGTCTACGCCTCGTGCATCGACGGCCAGGACGAAGCGGCCCGGAAGCGCATCGAGGGCGCGTTGGGCACCACCGAGGAAGCTGGGTAACGCCGACACGGATACGACACGACCAGTGAGACCCGACGGCCCCAGCGGGACGAAGTGAGACCGATTCGCAAATGACGGAACGCCCCCTGGCCGGCATATGCGCTGGCCAGGGGGCGTTTCTGCTGCTCGGGATGCGGAGGGTGTGGGATTCGAACCCACGAAGACATCGCTGCCTTACCGGTTTTCAAGACCAGCGCCATCGGCCACTAGGCGAACCCTCCCGGCACGCCCCCGAGGGGTGCGCGACCGGGGACCAGTCTGCCACGAACCCCGTGTCGGGCAAGCCGCCGTCCCACCTCCCTTGCCGGAATGTGTGCGTGTGGGAGGGCCCGGCAGTGGTGCTGATCAGCGAATCATGGCGGCCGGTAAGTCCACAGTGGCCGACGGGCCGGCGCGGCGGCTGCCCCGGGCGGTGCATCTGCGCGGCGACGTGTTCGGCCGCATGATCGTCAGCGGCAGGCCGACATGACGGTGGCGGAGATCCTCGCCCGCGCGTGGACCGACGGGCAGATCGGGTAAGACTGAACCATGCGCGCAGTCACGATCACGGAACCCGGCGGACCCGAGGCGCTCGTCTGGACCCACGTGCCGGATCCGGAGCCCGGCCCCGGTGAGGTCGTCGTGGAGGTGCGGGCCAGCGCGGTGAACCGGGCCGACCTGTTGCAGCGGCAGGGGCACTACCCGCCGCCGCCGGGCGCGTCAGCGTACCCCGGTCTGGAGTGTTCGGGGACGGTGCGTGCGCTCGGTCCCGGCGTGACCGGCTGGTGGGTGGGCCAGGAGGTCTGCGCGTTGCTGGCCGGCGGCGGCTACGCCGAGCAGGTCGCGGTGCCGGCCGGGCAGTTGCTGCCGGTGCCGGCCGGGGTCGACCTGGTGGACGCGGCGGCGCTGCCGGAGGTGGCCTGCACGGTCTGGTCGAACGTGGTGGACCTGGCCCGGCTGACCGAGGGAGACACGCTGCTGGTGCACGGCGGCGGCAGCGGGATCGGTACGTTCGCGATCCAGCTCGGCGTGGCGCTCGGCGCGACCGTGGTGGTGACCGCCCGCTCGGCCAAGCACGAGCGGCTGCGCGAGCTGGGCGCCGCGCACACGATCGACTACCGCGAGCAGGATTTCGTCGACGAGGTACGCCGGGTCACCGGCGGCCGGGGCGCGGACGTGATCCTGGACATCATGGGCGCGTCCTACCTGCCCCGGAACGTGGCGGCGCTGGCGACCGGCGGGCGGCTCGTGGTGATCGGCATGCAGGGCGGGCGCAAGGGCGAACTCGATCTGGGGATGTTGCTGGCGAAACGGGCGGCGGTGCATGCGACCGCGTTGCGGTCCCGCCCGGTCGAGCAGAAGACGGCGATCGCCAGGGGCGTACGCGAGCAGGTGTGGCCCCTGGTGGAGGCGGGCCGGATCCGGCCGGTGGTGCACGCCCGGGTGGACATGGCCGACGCCGCCGCCGCGCACCGCCTGGTGGAGACCAACGACCACCTGGGCAAGGTGCTGCTGGTCCGGTGAGGGTCAGCCCTGGCCGAGGCGCGGGAGCATGAGGCGCGGGCCGGCACCTTCGGCGGCGAGGGAGTCACCGGGGTTGTAGAGGGTGCAGCGCTGCAACGACAGGCAGCCGCAGCCGATGCAGCCGTCCAGGTCGTCGCGGAGCTTGCCGAGCAGCCGGATCCGCTCGTCCAGCCGGTCCCGCCAGGCGCGGGACAGCGCGGCCCAGTCGTCGGGCGTGGGGGTACGCCCTGACGGCAGCGAATCCAGCGCCGCCCGGATCTCGTCCAGCGAGACACCCACCTGCTGGGAGATCCGGATGAATGCCACCCGGCGCAGCTCGGTGCGGGCGTAGCGGCGCTGGTTACCGCCGGTACGGGCGGCGTGGATCAGGCCGAGCCGCTCGTAGTAGCGCAGCGTCGAGGGGGCGACGCCGCTACGGTCGGCGAGTTGCCCGATGGTCAGTGTTGCTTCGTGCATCACACGGCCTTGAGTTGAAGTTCGCTTCAAGTCCGAGGCTATCGGTATGACGACGACCACCGCCACCGACCTGGCCGCCTTCCTGAACCGGGTGCGCGCCGGCCGCGAGTTCGGCGCCAACGTGTACTCGACGCTCGACGTGCTCCAGGTGCTCTACGACCGGGTGCTCCGGATCACCCCGGCCACCCTGGACGACCCGGACCGCGACCGATTCCTGCTCTCCAAGGGGCACGCGGTCGCCGGGTACTACGCGCTGCTCGCCGCCCGCGGCTTCCTGCCGGCCGAGTGGCTGGACGACCAGGGCGGCCCGGCGAGCCGGCTCGGCGACCATCCGGACCGGACGCTGGTGCCGGGCGTGGAGATCGGTTCCGGTTCACTGGGCCACGGGCTCGGGCTCGGCGTCGGCACCGCGCTCGGGCTGCGGTCCCAGGGCCGCACCGGACCCCGGGTGTACGTGCTGCTCGGCGACGCCGAGCTGGACGAGGGCTCCAACCACGAGGCGATCGCGTACGCGGGCGCGACCGGACTGGGCAACCTCACCGCGATCCTTCTGGACAACCGCTCGGCCACGTACGGCTGGCCGGGCGGCGCGGCGAGCCGGTTCACGGTGAACGGGTGGAGCGCCGCCACCGTCGACGGGCGCGACCACGACGCCCTGCACGCCGCCCTCACCGGGCACGACGGCCACCGGCCCCACGCCGTCGTCGCGGTCGTCACGGACGGGGAATGACCATGAGCAGCACCATGCGGGACACGTTCGTGACCAGCACCGAGGAGGTGCTCGCCGATCCGCGTACGACAGTCGTGCTCGCCGACATCTCCGCCGCCGCGTTCGAACCGGCCGCCGCCCGGTACCCGGACCGGGTGATCAACGTGGGGATCCGGGAGCAGCTGATGATCGGGGTGGCCGGTGGGCTGGCGCTGACCGGGCAGCGGCCGATCGTGCACAGCTACGCCCCGTTCCTGGTCGAGCGGGCGTACGAGCAGATCAAACTGGACCTCGACCACCAGGACGTCGGCGCGGTGCTCGTCGGCATCGGCGGCTCGTACGACCGGGCGGCGGCGGGACGCACCCACCTCGGGCCGGCGGACGTGGCGCTGCTGGACACGCTCGACGGCTGGACCGTGCACGTGCCGGGGCACCCGGACGAGGTCCGGCCGCTGCTGCGCGACGCCGTGTGCGGGCAGGACTCGGCGTACCTGCGGTTGTCCGTCCAGGCCAACACGCAGGCTCACCCGCAGGCGGGTGACCTGCACGTGGTCCGGGACGCCGGGCCGGGAGCGCCGCTGCTGGTGGCTGTCGGTCCGGTGCTCGACGCGGCGGTGGAGGCGACGGCCGACCGGCCGCACCGGCTGCTCGCGCTCGGGGTGGGCCGCGGGGACCTGCGCCGGTACGGCAGCGCCGAGGACCACGAACGCTGGCACGGACTGGACGCCGCCGGGCTGCGCCGCTCGGTCGACGCGTTCCTCACCTGAGCGGCCCGGACACGGCGGAACCCCGCGACCTCGGCCGGTGCCGGGATCACGGGGTTCCGTCGTACGGGCTCAGTGCGCGGCGGCGGGACCGGCCGGGCGGCGGCGGGCCCGCTCGCGGGCCAGGATCCAGATCGCCTCGACGCCGTCCTTCCAGGTGATCTTCTTGCCCTCCTCGCGGCCCCGCGCACGGTAGCTGATCGGCACCTCGTAGGGCCGGATGCGGCGGCGCAGCAGCTTGCCGGTGACCTCCGCCTCCATGCCGAAGCCGCGGGAGCGGACCTGCAGCGAGCGGTACAGCTCCAGCGGCATCAGCTTGAAGCAGGTCTCCAGGTCGCCGATGTAGGAGTTGTAGAGCACGTTCGCAGCGAGCGTGACGCCCTTGTTGCCCATCACGTACCAGAAGCTGTACGAGCTGTGGCTGCCGAAGGTCCGGTTGCCGTAGACGACTCTCGCCCGGCCGTCGAGCACCGGCTCCAGCAGGCGCGGGATGTCCTGCGGGTCGTACTCCAGGTCGGCGTCGAGGATGACCATGTATTCGCCCTCGGCGCTGTCGACCGCCGTCTTGATGGCCGCGCCCTTACCGGCGTTGCGCTGGTGGGTGATCACCCGCAGGCGGGCGTCGTCCACGCGGCCGAGGATCTCACCGGTGCCGTCCCGGCTGCCGTCGTCCACGACGACGAGCTCGATCTCGCAGGGGTAGTCCACCGCCAACGCCTGCTTGAGGGCATCCGCGATACGTTCTTCCTCGTTGTAGACCGGCATGAGGATCGAGAGCTTCACGGAATCTCCACGGAGGCGATGGCAGGTCGGGGCATAGCGTAGCCTGGCACATTGCTCAGGTCACGACAGCCCGGGCACCCTATTCCTGGCGAAGTGGTACCACGACGAGCCGGGCCACGCTCTTGTCGCCCTCCTTGGCGCCGGCCACCCCGACCGTCGCACCGACCTTGATGTCGGCCGATCGGATCGTGGTCCGTCGCTCGACCACCCGCAGTTCCGCACCGAACGTCCACGTCACGGTGAAGCCGTCGGTGGACTTCACGGTCACCGACCGGTCGTCGATCGCGGTCACCTCGCCGCGCTGGACCGCGACGGTCTTCGTACCGCCGTCCTTGGTCCGCACCACCGCCTCGCCGTGCAGCGTGTTGCGCCGCAGCAGCACCCGGGCCCGGTGCCGCTTGTGCCCGTCCTTCGCCCGCTCGCCCTTGCCGTCCGGCCCGGCCTGCGGCGTACCGGAGGGTGCGGGCGCGGCGACCGGGTCCACGTCCAGTTCGTCGGCGTCGACGCCGAGCGCGGCGAGCGCCTGGCCGTCCACTCCCAGGGCGGCGCTCACCTCGATTGCGTCGTCCGGCGCCGCGCCGGAGCGGCCCACGCCGCACCCGGTGAGCGCGAGCGCCGCGGCGGCGAGCAGTGCGGTGGCGCCGGTGACGATTCGCTGACGTCTCATCTGTGGTCCTCTCCTCGCGGTGACGACCCGAGCGTTCCGCACCGACGCGAGCGGACGGTCAGGCCGATGTTCGAGCCGGGTAAGGATCCGGGGGCACCCGGACGGTGAAGGCGGCTCCACCCTCCGGGGCGTGCCCGGCGGCGATGTCCCCGCCGAGCCGGCGGACCAGCCCGGCGGCGAGCGCCAGGCCCAGTCCGCTGCCCACCTTGCGCACCCCCCGGTACCGCTCGTGCAGCGCGCCCCGCTCGAACGCCACCCGCAGGTCGTCGTCGGTGAAGCCGGGTCCGCCGTCGCGGACCTCCAGCACCCCGCCGCCCGCCGGGCCGTCGGCCCGGACCGCGAGCACCACCGGCGCCCCCGGCGGTACGACCCGCAGCGCGTTCTCCAGCAGCCCGTCCACCACCTGCCGGATCCGGCCCGGATCGGTGTACGCCGGCACCGGCACCCCGGGTGTCTCCAGCCGGAACGGCACCCCGAGCGCCGCGCACCGGCCCGACCAGGTGCGCTCCGCGTCGGCGGCGAGCCCGGCCAGGTCGACCGGCACCGGTTCCAGGGGGAAGTCGACCGCCTCCAACCGGGCCAGCGCCAGCAGGTCGCGGACCAGCCGGTCCAGGTGTTCGGCCTCGGCGAGCACGGTCCGGCCGGTCGTCGGCACCGCGTCGGCCTCGATCACACCGTCGGCCAGCGCCTCGGCGTAGCCGCGGATGGCGGTGAGCGGGGTCCGCAGCTCGTGCGAGACGGAGAGCAGGAACTCGCGCTGCCGCCCCTCGCTCGTGGCGAGCGCGGCGGCCAGGCCGTTGAGCGCGTGCGCCAGATCGGCCACCTCGTCGGGCGGCTCGACCGGCACCCGGACCGCCCGGTCTCCGGCGCGCAGCCGGGCGGCGGCGGTGGCGGCGGTACGGATCGGCCGCGCCAGCCGGCGGGCGAGCAGCAGTCCGGCGGCCGCCCCGGCGGCGAGTCCGGCGAGCAGCGGCAACCAGAGTCCGCGCAGCACCTGCCGCCAGGGCGCGGCGCTGCGGGCCCGGGTCAGCACCACCCCGTCGCCACCGGGCAGCGCCCGCGCCGCGACCAGCCGGCGTTCCCCCTCGATCAGCCGCCGGCCGGAGACGTTCTCGCCGCCGGCCACCCGCGTCACCAGCGGTCCGGGCAGGCCCGGCCGGTCGGCCCGCCCGTCCCGGATCACGTACACCTCGATCTGCTGCCGGCCCAGTTGCCGGATGAGCCGGTCGCCGGCGCTGTCGCGCTGGCGTACCGGCCGCACCCGGAGCACGTCGGCGGCGAGCCGGGCCTGGGCGGTGAGGGCCTCCTGGTCCCGGCGTTCCGCGCCGCGTACCGCCAGGGGCACCGCGACCAGCGCGGTGACGAGCACCGACACCAGCGCCACCGCGCAGGTGGCGAGCACGGCGCGGGCGGTGAGTGTCCGTCCGGGCCGGCGGCCGCCACGGGCCGGACCGGTGGGCGGCATCGGCACTGTCTGCGGCTCAGGCATCGGCGGCGTACCCGACGCCCCGATGGGTGCGGATCACGCTGTCCGGGCCGAGTTTGGCCCGGACCTGCGCCACGTGCACGTCGACGGTCCGGGTGCCGGCGTGCGCCGCGTACCCCCACACGCCCGCCAGCAGTTCCTCCCGGGTGAACACCCGGCCGGGACGCGCCATCAGGTGCGCGAGCAGGTCGAACTCGGTGGAGGTGAGCTGCACCGGCGTACCGCCGGCGGTCACCGTCCGGCGGGACGGGTCGAGTGTGACGGTGCCGAGCGTGCGGGGTTGCTCGGCGGGCGTACCGGCGGTGCGGCGCAGCACCGCCCGCAGCCGGGCGAGCAGCTCGCGCGGGCTGAACGGCTTGGTGACGTAGTCGTCGGCACCCAGTTCCAGGCCGACGACGCGGTCCACCTCGTCGTCGCGGGCGGTGAGGAAGATGACGGGAGTCCAGTCGCCGGTCGCGCGCAGCCGGCGGCAGATCTCGGTGCCGGTCAGGCCGGGCAGCGCGATGTCGAGCACGCAGGCCACCGGGCGCAGGCGCCGCGCGGCGGCCAGCCCGGCCTCGCCGTCACGTTCCAGGTGTACGCCGAAACCGTCCCGGGTCAGGTAGAGCCGGACCAGATCGGCGATGGCCGGCTCGTCCTCCACGACGAGGACGAGCCCGGGCGGTGCGGCTGTGGTCACCGGCTCATGATGACCGACCGGCGGCCGACCGGCCGGTCAGGGGTTGTTCGGATCAGGTAAGGAGCACGTCAGCGGGCCGGGGCGGGCCGCAGCTCCGGCTGGCGGGTTCCCGCCGGTGACTCGCCGATGGTCGCGACCACCCGCTCGGCCGGCGTACGCAGGCGGGTGCGGAAGGCGTGGTTGAGCAACGCGTCGAGCTGCCACACCTGCTTCGGGTGGTGGGTACGCAGGACGAAGCGCTCGCGTACCCCGTCGATCGCGGTGGCCGCCAGCTCCACCCGGTGCGCGCGGGGGTCGGGGCTCCACGTCACGTTGCTCAGCTCGCGCAGTTCGGTGTTGAGGTGCAGGCGCAGCCGGTGCAGCACCCGGGTCTGCCGGGTGACCACCAGCCGCCGGTGGGTGAGGAGCATCAGGTAGTCGCCGCCCACCGGGTCGTCCGGGCGGCTGCACCGGGTGACCAGGATGGTCGCGTCGCCGGAGCCGACGCACCGGCGGAACACCGGCATGTGCCGGGTGACGGTCTGGGTCGCCAGGCCGGTATCGGCGGCGGCCGGGAGGAACGTTCGCGAGAACACGTCCATGCCCGGTCCAACGAGCCGATGACCAGGGGTGATATGGGTCACGCCCGATTTTTGGAACTTCCACACGTGCAAGTCGCACCAGCGGTGCGACACCGGCGGCCGGTCGGATCAGAGCAACTCGACGATCGTGGCGTTGGCCATGCCGCCACCCTCGCACATGGTCTGGAGGCCGTAGCGGATGCCGTTGTCCCGCATGTGCTGGAGCATCGTGGTCATGATCCGTGCGCCGGACCCGCCGAGCGGGTGACCGAGCGCGATCGCCCCGCCCCGCGGGTTCAGCCGCTCCGGGTCCGCCTCGGTCTCGGCCAGCCACGCCAGCGGCACCGGGGCGAACGCCTCGTTCACCTCGTACACCCCGATCTCCTCGATGCCCAGCCCCGCGCGGCGCAGCGCCTTCGCGGTGGCCGGGATCGGCGCGGTGAGCATGGTGACCGGGTCGTCGGCGGCGACCACGGCGGTGTGCACCCGGGCCAGCGGGCGCAGGCCGTGCCGGCTGGCCCACTCGGCGGTGGTGACGGCGAGCGCGGCGGCGCCGTCGGAGATCTGCGACGCGGACCCGGCGGTGACCACACCGTCGGCGCGGAACGGGGTGGCCAGCTCGCCCAGCTTCGCCAGCGAGGTGTCGCGGCGGATGCCCTCGTCGGCGGAGAACTTACCGCCGTCGGCGAGCGCCACCGGCGCCAGCTCGGCCTCGAACGCGCCCGCGTCCTGCGCGGCGGCGGCCTTCTCGTGGCTGGCGAGCGCGAACTCGTCGAGCTGGGTACGCGAGAAGCGCCACCGCTGCGCGATCAGCTCGGCTCCGACGCCCTGGTTGAACGGCAGCGGCGAGTCCTCCGCGACGCCCTCGACACCGCGGTAGCGCTCCAGGACGGCCGCGCTGAACGGCATGCCGCCGGCGACGCTGGAACCCATCGGCACCCGGGTCATCGACTCGACGCCACCGGCCACGACCAGGTCGGCCTGGCCGGAGAGGACCGTCGCGGCGGCGAAGTGCAGCGCCTGCTGGCTCGACCCGCACTGGCGGTCGAGCGTGGTGCCGGGAACCGACTCCGGCCAGCCGGCCGCGAGCACGGCGTTGCGGGCCACGTTCCAGGACTGTTCGCCGACCTGCGACACGCAGCCCCACACGACGTCGTCGACCTGGCCCGGGTCGATGCCGGTGCGCTCGGCGAGCGCGCGCAGCACGTGCGCCGAGAGGTCGACCGGGTGCACTCCGGCGAGGCTGCCCTTGCGCCGCCCCACCGGGGTCCGTACCGCGCCGACGATGACCGCGTCACTCATGTCTACTCCCCGGTAACCTCGCTTGCCCCGATCCTACGTGCTGACCGGAGCGGCCGTCCTCCCCCGGCGTGCGGCAGGTGCGACTGGCATGCTGGGCGGATGGATCCACAGTCGCCGCCGGTCCGGCAGTGGCGGGTGCCGCGGGAGGTGCCGGTGCTCAAGGCGGTCGGCGCGCTCGCGCTCGTCGCCCTGGGGCTGGTCCTCGCCGGCGGCGACCCGGTCCGTCCGGCGCTCGCCGGGCTGGCCGCCGCAGCTCTGCTCGGCTGGGCGCTGCGCGACGTGGTCGCGCCGGTCCGCCTCGCGGTCGGCCCGGACGGGCTCACCGTGCTGCGGGGCTTCGCCGGGCGGCGCCGGCTGCCGTGGGACGCGGTGGAGGCGATCCGCCTGGAGCGGCGCAGCCGCCGCGGGGTCACCGCCGAGACGCTGGAGATCGACGCGGGGGAGACGCTGCACCTGTTCGGCCGCCGAGACCTGGACGCCCCGCTGGACGAGGTGGCCGCGGCGCTGGACGAGGCCCGCCCGGCGCGCTGAGGCAGCGGGCCTCAGCTCAGCCGAGCAGCGCGGCGGTCCGGACCAGCGTCAGGCCGATCAGCGCGACCAGCACGATCGTGGCGCCGGCCACCTGGAACAGCGTCCGCCGCGAGCGTGGGGCGTACGCCAGGACCAGCGCCACCAGCGCGCCGGCGACCAGCCCGCCGAGGTGCCCGGCCACCGAGATGCTCGGCACGGTGAACGTGAAGATCAGGTTGATCACCAGGATCGGCACGATCGCCGAGGTGTCCCGGCCGAGCCGCCGCATGATCACGAAGATGGCGGCGAACAGTCCGAAGACGGCGGTCGAGGCGCCGGCCGTGAACCGGTTCGGCTCGGTGAAGACGTACGCCGCGACGTTGCCGCCCAGCCCGGCGAGCAGATAGAGCGCCAGGAAGCGCAGCGGCCCGAGCACCGCCTCCAGCGTCCGGCCGAGCACCCAGAGCGCCCACATGTTCAGCAGCAGGTGCAGCACGCCGTAGTGCAGGAACATGGCCGTGACCAGCCGGTACCACTCGCCGTCGGCCACCCCGCCGACCTGCCCGTCGGGGAGGCGCGCCAGGCCGAGCACCGCCCCCCACTCGGTCAGCGGCGTCCCGTTGCCCATCAGACCGCCCAGGCCACCGCCGGCCACCGCGGTCCCGCTGCGGGCCGAGAGGACGGACAGCAGCATCATCACCACGTTCAGCGCGATCAGCGCCTTCGTGACGTTGCCCTGGCGGCCGGCGGCACCGCCACCGAAGGCGGTACGCGCCGGCCGCACGCTGCGGCGGCCCTCGGCAACGCACTCCGGGCACTGGTGGCCCACGGAGGCGTCCCGCATGCACTCGGTGCAGATCGACCGGTCACACCGGGTGCACCGGATGTACGTCTCCCGGCCGGGGTGCCGGTAGCAGACCGGGGTGGTCGGCACCGGACCCCCGGTGGCGTCGCCTGGCTGGCCGGAGCGCTCAGTCATGCGAGCAAAGGTACCCGCGTACCGCTCAGGACTGCTTGTGCTCGATCTCGACCCGCTCGATCACCACGTCCTGGACCGGCCGGTCGCTCGGGCCGGTCGGGGTGTTGGCGATCGAGTCGACCACCTTCGCGGACTGCTCGTCGGCCACCTGGCCGAAGATGGTGTGCCGGTTGTTCAGGTGTGGCGTGGGCGACACCGTGATGAAGAACTGCGAGCCGTTGGTGCCCGGCCCGGCGTTCGCCATCGCCAGCAGGTACGGCCGGTCGAAGCGCAGCTCGGGGTGGAACTCGTCGGCGAACTTGTAGCCCGGACCACCGCGGCCGGTGCCGGTCGGATCGCCCATCTGAATCATGAAACCGCTGATCACGCGGTGCGAGACGGTGCCGTCGAAGTACGGCCCGTTGCCCGGCTGACCGGTACGGGGGTCGATGTACTCCCGGGTGCCCTCAGCCAGCTCCACGAAGTTGCGGACGGTCTTCGGCGCGTGGTTCGGGAAGAGCTCCAGCCGGATCGGGCCGGCGTTGGTGTGCAAGGTGGCGTAGACAGCCTCGGCCACGGGTACTCCTCACTCGTAGTTCAGTTCCTTGCGGATCCTCCCATGTGCCCGATCCGGCCATGCGGAGGCATTCGAAGGTGGAGGATGGCGAAGGAACAACTCCCAGGAGGTGGGACCGTGTTTGGAATCGGACGGCGCAAGACCCAGGGCCAGCTCGCGAAGGTCGAGCTGAACCAGGGCATCGGTCACCTGAGGCAGGCCGCCACGCACGCGGCGAAGGGTGCCGGCGCCACTGTCGGCCCGCGGGTCCAGGCAGCCCGGGTCGCCGTCGCGCCGACTGCGGTCCTGGTCCGGGACCGGGCGTCCAGCGGGCTCGCGTCGACCGCCGCGGCGCTCACGCCGGTGCTGCTGGCCGTGCGCAACGCCCGGGACGAGGCCGCCGGCAAGGCGTCGAGCGGCCGCAAGGTGATGGCCGCGAAGCAGTCCGCGATGACGAAGAAGGCGAAGAACATGAAGGCCGGAAAGAAGAAGCAGCGCAGGTCGCGGGGCATGACCGCGGGCCTGCTGGTGGCCGGCACCGTCGCCGGCCTGGCCGGTGCGATGGCCGTGCGCCGTCGCCGCGAGCAGCAGGAGTGGGCCGAGTACGACCCGACCGGCACGCTCGGCGCGACCGGTCACGACAAGCTGGAGCCGATGCGGGAGGACGTGGACACGATCGTGGTGGAGACCCCGGACGCGAGCGCGAAGGTGACGCAGGCCGGCCCGACGGGTGCCGGCTCCTCGACGGTGGCCAAGGGCAGCAGCGCGTCGACCGCCGCCTCCGGCAGCCAGCCGGTGATCCACCCGAACGACCAGGTCCCCTCCGTCGCCGAGGGTGCCCGGGACGTCTCCGGCCGCCCGGCCGACGACATCACCGAGGCCGTGCAGGCCGGCAAGAACGCCGCGAAGGCCGGCGGTCGCCGCTGACCTCGTACCGTCGGATCAGCGCCGGCACGCGGGACTACCCGCGTGGCCGGCGCTTCCGCGTGTACGAGGCGGCTACAGCCAGCCGTTACGGCGGAACAGGCGGTAGAGCGTGAAAGATGCCGCGAGCATCAGCGCCCAGACGCCCGGATAGCCGTACGTCCACTTCAGCTCGGGCATGTTGTCGAAGTTCATGCCGTAGATGCCGGCGATCGCCGTCCACACCGCCCCGATCGCGGCCCAGGCGGCGATCTTGCGCATGTCGTTGTTCTGGTCGACGGTGACCTGGGCCAAGCGCGCCTGGAGGATCGAGTTCAGCAGGTCGTCGTAGGAGTTCACCTGTTCGACCGTCCGGCTGAGGTGGTCCTGCACGTCACGGAAGTAGCGCCGAACCTCCTGCGGCACCGCGCGGTTGACCTGTGCGGTGAGAGTCATCAGCGGGCGCTGCAACGGCACCACCGCCCGCTTGAACTCGACCAGCTCCCGCTTCATCTGGTAGATCCGCTGGATCCGGCCGCTGCTCTGCCGGTCGAAGACGTCGGCCTCCAGCACGTCGAGGTCGTCCTCCAGCCGGTCGGCCACCTCCAGGTAGAGGTCCACCACGCGGTCGGTGATCGCGTAGGCGACCGCCCACGGGCCGTGCCGCAGCAGCTCCCGCTTGGCCTCCAGGTCGGCACGGACCGGCGCCAGCCGGCAGGCGTCACCGTGCCGCACGCTGATCACGAAGTGCGGCCCGATGAAGAGCATCACCTGACCGGTCTCCACCACCTCGGAGTTCTCGGTCAGCTCGGCGTGCTCGCAGTAGCGGGCGGTACGCAGCACCAGGAAGACGATCTCGCCGAAGTGCTCCAGCTTCGGGCGCTGCTGGGCCTTGACCGCGTCCTCCACGGCGAGCTCGTGCAGGCCGAACGTGGCGGCGATCTCGGTCATCTCGGCCAGGTCCGGCTCGTGCAGGCCGAGCCAGACGAAGCCGTCCCGCTCCTGCCGGGCGGCGGCCAGGGCCTCGGCGTACCGGGGGTGGCCGGGGCGGCGCTCGCCGTCGACGTACAACCCGCAGTCGACGATCCCGCTGCGCTCCGGGCCGGCCGGCTGGGCCGTCCGCGGGGAACCGTCGGCGTTGAGGATGCGGGACATCGCGCGTACCGGTGCCGACCAGGCGCGGGGGCGTAGTGCCCGACTGCCGTCGGTGCCGGCGGTTCGGTCGCGTGCCACCCGGTCCGTCATCCCTCGCCCCTTCCCCTAGAGCTGCGGCTTGCAGGTTACGCCGACCGGCGGGAAGCGCAGCGCGAGCGCGGGGGCGTGCGGCTGCGACGGGCGTCACGCGGCGGCGCCGGGCGGGCCGGGCCGCGTCAGGGGGTGAGGGGCGACTCGGCCCACCCGGCACCCCTTGGGGGCGGGGGTGATGCTGGGCGTGCCGCCGGCCCGGCCGGTCTTCCGGCGTGCGGGCCGGTCACCGGGCGAAGGTGAGCGGCACTCGCAGCATTGTGGGCTGCCGGCCGGTCCAGCGGGAGAGCCGAACCGGCCAGCGGGGCATTTTTGTCAGAAACCCGACAGAAAATCAGCCGCGCACGGCGGCCATCGCCTCGGCGAGACGCCGCACACCCTCGTCGATCCGGTCCGCGGTGACCGCCGAGTACGCCAGGCGCAGCGCGTGTCGGCCGCCGTCGACCATGAAGTCGCTGCCCTTCACCACCGCCACGCCACGCTCGGCGGCAGCCGGGGCGAGCCGGTCGACATCGACGTCCTCCGGCAGCTCCACCCAGAGGAAGTAGCCGCCGTCCGGTTCCACGAAGCGGGCCTCCGGGATGTGCCGGCGCAGCGACTCGGCCAGCACCGCCGACCGCTCGCCGAGCGCCGAACGGACCGTCCGGATCGACTCCTCGATCGCGCCGGAGACGCAGAACTGGTGCACGATCGCCTGCGCCACCATGCCGGGCGAGATGTAGAGGTTGGTGGCCCGCTTCGCGATCGCCGCGATCAGCTCGGCCGGGCCGATCAGATAGCCGACCCGTACACCCGGGCAGACCGTCTTGGTGAAGCTGGAGGCGTGCACCACCACGCCACGGGAGTCCATCGACAGCATCGACGGCAGCGGCTCGCCCCGGAACCGGATGTCCGCGTACGGGTCGTCCTCGAAGATCGTGAACTCGTACTCGGCGGCCAGGTCCAGCAGCTCACGGCGCTTCTCCAGAGAGAGGGTCACGCCGGCCGGGTTCTGGTAGTTGGGGATCACGTGGGCCAGCCGCGGCCGGACCCCGGACTCCAGCAGCTTGCGCAGCTCGGCGGTGTCCAGGCCGTCCGGCTGGATCGTCACGCCGTGCACCTCGCCGCCCATCTGCTTGAGGTTGAGCAGCGTGCGGTCGTACGTCGGGCGCTCGACCACCACCGCGTCGCCCCGGCGGACCAGGTGGTCGAAGAGGAACGCGTCGGCCTGCAACGAGCCGTTGGTGACCAGCACCTGGTCGGCCTCGACACCGTGCTTCTCGGCGATCCACTTCCGCAAGGGCGGGTAGCCGACGGAGGTGCCGTACGCGGTGACCCCGGCGGGGTCGGCGTCGAAGGCGCGGACGGCGGCGGCCTTGAGCCCCTCGACATCGACGATGTCCAGCGAAGGCGCGCCACGGGCGAACGAGATCAGCTGCTCGGCGGTCATGCGCAGAGCCTAGGGCCTGGCCCGGCGGGTCCGACCGCGATACACGCGAAGTTCAACATGCGGGCGGCCGGCCGCGTCACCGGTGCGCCCGGGGGATCCGAGACCGCCTCGCGACTGTCTACGATCCGACGGACGCTGGCGCCGGTCCGACCGGACGCCGAAGGATGACGGGTCGCGGCAGACCCGGGAGAACAAGGGATGGGGCTCGTGACCGAGGACGAGGCGGGACGGCTCGACGACCAGCGGTTCGCGCAGTGGCTGGCGACCGAGGCCGGCAGGGCGCTCACCGCGCTGCGGGACCGGCAGGGCTTCGCCGACCCGAAGGCGCTCAAGGACGCCGGCGACCGCGCGTCGCACGAGCTGATGACGGCGGCGCTGGCCCGGCTGCGGCCGGCCGACGCGGTGCTCTCCGAGGAGGAGACCGACGCGCGACGCGCGTGGGCGGAGGGCGAGCGCGCGCCGCGGCACGAGGCGGACCGGGTCTGGATCATCGACCCGCTGGACGGCACGCGCGAGTTCTCCGAGGAGGGGCGGGACGACTGGGCGGTGCACGTGGCGCTCTGGCAGCGCTCCGCCGCCCCCGACGGCGCCCTGGTCGCCGGTGCGGTGGGCATGCCGGCCCGGACCTCAGTGGACGGTGCGCCGCTCGTGCTCGGCACCACCTGCCCGCAGCCGAAGGCGTCCGACGGGCCGATCCGGATCGCGGTGAGCCGCAGCCGCCCGCCGGCGTTCGTGGGCGAGCTGGTCGAGATGCTCGGCGCCACCGCCGTACCGATGGGGTCGGCCGGTGTGAAGGTCTGCGCGGTGGTGACCGGCGAGGTCGACGCGTACGTCCACGCGGGCGGTCAGTACGAGTGGGACAGTGCCGCCCCGGTCGCGGTGGCGCTCGGTGCGGGCATGCACGCGTCCCGGATCGACGGTTCGCCGCTGCGCTACAACCGCGCCGATCCGCGACTGCCCGATCTGCTGGTCTGCCGGCCGGAACTGGCCGACCAGTTGCTCGACGCGATCGCCCGGACCGGGGTCGAGATGCCCGCTTCGACCGTCACCGGCAATCAGGGTGGGGCGTTCGGCTGAGTGTCACGGTACGTACGGCCAGGTGGATGAGGGTTATCGTCGGGCAGGTATGCGTGGCGATCTGAGCCCCGACCACGGGCCGCCGACAGCCAGGGAGGGTCATGCCGGCCGACCGAGAGCCGCACAATGCCTTCGGGCAGCCGACCGGGCTGTGGCCGGGTCAGGACATTCCGCGCCAGGCCAGCCCTTCGCTGCCCTGGCCGGAGGTCGAGAGCACGTCACCACCGCCGGCCCGGCCGGGCGGTGACCTGCCCTGGCCCGAGCGCGACCGGCACGACGCCGGTCACCACGACGGGCCGGGGCACGACCCGGCCGGCTGGGACGCCGTACCCGGCACGGCGAACGGCTGGGCGCCGCAGCAGGACGGCGTCCGGCCGCAGCACGGGCCGACGGGCCACGGCGACGCCGCCCGGCCGCAGGGTGGGCCGTCCGACGACGCCTGGGCCACGCAGTCCGGGCCGGCGGACGGCCACACCGGCTGGACGACGCACGACGAGCCCGGCGGGCCCGGGCCCGCGGGCGAGGCGGGCTGGGCCGCGGGCACCGCGGCGACAGCCACCCTGACCGGCCCGCCCCCGGTGGATGTTCCACACGGACCGGCCACCGCCGGACCGGGCCGGCCGCCCGCGCCGCCACTCGCCCCGGCGCCCGCGCCGTCGTCCGGCGGCTCCCGGCGGCGCTGGCGCGTCGCCGTCGCGGCAGCGGTGGTCCTGGCCGTGACCGGCAGCGGAGTCGCGGTGGCCACGCTGCGGCCCGACTCGACGGACCGGCAGGCGGGCGGAACGCCGGGCTCGGTCGGGCCGGCGACCTCGATGGGACCGGGCAAGCCGGCCGGCCCCGGCGCGTCCCCGGGCGCCGACCAGGGCCTCGGCAGCAAGCCCTCGGCTCGCCCGTCGGCCTCCGCGGACGCCGCCGGGCCGAGCTTCACCGGTACGCGACTGACGCTGCCCGGCGCCTCGATCGGGGTGCAGAACGGGGAGACGTTCGGCCAGGCGCTGACCCGGTCCGACCGGACCTTCGGCAAGCTGCGGATGGCCCGGATCTTCTTCCCCGGCCTGCCGCCGGCCTGGTCCGGCAGCCGGGCCGACGTGGTGGACCGGACCGTGGTGGTGTCCTTCAAGGCGTCGCCGCAAGAGGTCAACACCGGCAAGTTCGACTCCCACCTGACCTCCTGGTTCGCCTCGATCCCGCGCGAGCACAACGTCTACTGGTCGTACTTCCACGAGCCGGAGGACGACGTCGAGCGCGGCGCGTTCACCACGACGGCGTACCGGACGGCATGGAAGCGGATCGCCGGCCTGGCCGACCGGACCGGCAACCCCAAACTGATCAACACGCTGATCCTGATGTGCTGGACGCTCGACCCGAAGTCCGGGCGCAGCTTCGACGCGTTCTACCCGGGCGGCGACGTGATCGAGGCGCTCGGCTGGGACTGCTACAACTGGGGCGTCAAGTGGAAGCGGTACGCCCCGCCGCAGGAGATCTACGGCGCGATGATCAGCAAGTCCAAGGCACTCGGCAAGCCGTGGGGCGTCGCGGAGACCGGCAGCGACCTGGTCCCGGGTGACTCCGGCTCCGGCCGGGCGGCCTGGATCCGGTCGATGACCGGCTTCCTCAACGGCCAGCGGCCGGAGTTCGTGGCGTACTACAACCAGACGGTCCACCAGGGCGACTTCCGGCTGCTCGACCAGCCGAGCATCCAGGCGTGGAAGTCCTTCTGCACGGCCTGACCGCAGCGCAACGACGACGGGCGGGCGACCTCGGTCGCCCGCCCGTCACGCGTACGGCTCAGATGCCCCGGCCGCGCTTGTGCAGCGTGCGCAGCACCCGGTCGGCCTGCACCGCCCGGCTCGCCACCGCCAGCGCCAGGTAGGCGCGCGGCTCCTTCGGGTTGCGGGCCAGCGTGCGCCGGGCCCAGCGGACCGCGTCGCGCCGGTTGCCCATGGCCGCCTGCGCGAAGGCGATCTGCCCGGCGACCCGCGCCTCGCCGTGCGGCACCGTGGCGAACTCCGGGTAGCGGCGCAGCAGCCACTGCAACGCGGTCGAGATGGTCTCCCAGCGCTGCGCGAAGTAGGACCGCTTGTGCCAGCGGACCAGCACGTACGGGCTCTCCACATTTACCAGCGGGGCGTAGCGGGCGGCCCGGAGCAGGAACTCGTAGTCCTCCGCGTAGCTGCCCGGGATCTGCTCGTCCACCAGCCCGATCGCGTCCAGCAGCGCGGCCCGGCGGATCAGGAACGTGGACGGGTGCAGCTCGGTGAGCCGGTCCCGCAGCAGCGCCTCCAGCGAGATCCGGGCCCGGTCCAGCGAGCGGTCCACCGTACGGTCGTCGTAGCTGACCCGGATGCCGCAGCTCACCAGCGCGCCGTCCGGATGCACGTCGAGCGCCCCGAACTGGGCAGCCAGCTTGCCCGGCAGCCACTCGTCGTCGTCGTCGCAGAACGCCACCCAGTCGCCGGTGGCGGCCTCGATGCCGGTGTTGCGCGCGCCGGCCAGCCCGGCGGTACGGGTGTTGGTGACCACCCGAATCCGGCGGTCACCCCGGTCGGTCTCCAGCGACCGGTCCGGCTCGGACTGGTCGTAGACCACGATCGCCTCGATCAGGCCCGGGTGCGCCTGGCTGAGGATCGCGTCGAGCGCCGCACGCAGCAGCTCCGGACGGTCCCGCGTCGGTACGACGACGGAGATGCTCGGACCACTCATGCTCTCTCCACGGACTCGTCGGATCCCCGCTGGCCCAGATAGCCGTAGCGGACCCGCAGGGGAAGCGTGGCCAGGCTGACCACGGCACGGCTACGGCGCGGCAGGCGGTCCCGCCACGCCTCGTCCCGGCGTACCGTCAACGGCCCGCCGCTGAACCGCAGCGGGTTGCCGGCGACGCTGTGCGCGCGGAACGGCGCGGCCGGTGCGGGCGCCGCGCCGGTGTCGTCAGCTCCGGACAGGATGCGCAGCGCCGCCGGGTCGTCCGGCAGGCCGGCGAAGTCCCGCACCCGGCCGACGGTGCCGGCCGGGTCCGCGGTGAAGTCCTCGTACCGCAGCCGCAGCACCTTCGCCCGGGAGGCGAGCAGGTGGAACGCCGCGTTCTGCGCGGTCCACAGCTTGCTCACCTCGAACGGCGAGAAGGTGGGCATGAAGTCCTCGCCGTCGACCACCTCGGGGCGGCGCACCTGCTTGCCCCACGAGTACGCCACCGCCCGGCTGTCCCGGACCAGGTGCAGCACCCGCAGGTCCAGCCCTTCGGCCCAGCGCAACGCGAAGGCGAGCGAGGCGTGCTTGCTGGAGTCCACCACCACCCGGGCGCCGGTCACCGACAGCGCGGCCCGGTAGATCCGGGTGTACAGGTCGGCGTAGCGGCGGACGTCGGCCAGCTGCTCCGGCGGGAGCGCCTCCTTGGCGAGCCGGGGGATGTGCCGGGTCCGGTCGACGCGGTCCTTGAGCGCCAGCACGTCGTCCCGGTCGACCGCGGCCCAGCCGCCGAACGCCTGGTCGCCGACTTGCCGCCAGAACGGGCAGGCGGTGAACCGCTCACCGCAGCCGCACCGCTCGTCGGCGCCGAGCGCCCGCTCCCACAGGTGCACCACCTCACCCACGGCGCACACGTCGGCGCTCTGCGCCAACAGCAGTTCCAGCAGCGTGGAACCGCTGCGGCCGAGGCCGCCGACGAAGAGGACCCGCGGCGGTGCCGGATCCGCGGCGCTCATCCGCGACGCCCGACGGCTCGCTGCCGTACCCGGCGGGCCACCAGATCGTCGATCACCGCGCCGACGCGGGCGACCGCCTCGGCGCGCGGGTCCGGGCGGCCCGGGTCGGCGGCCAGGACGAACCGGCTCGGGTCGGCCAGCCCTTCGTCCAGCGCGGCGAGCAGCTCGGCCTCGGACTCGCACAGCCGGACCATGCCGGCCGCGCCGAGACGGCGGGAGAACAGCTGCTGGTGGTTGTCGACGTGCTCGTCGTGCGACGGGTCGCGGGGCACCACGATCGGCAGGTGGCCGTTGCGCCGGGCCTCGGTGATGGTGGCCGGGCCGCCGTGGCTGACCACGAGCGTCGCCTCCGCCATCGCCCGCTGGAGTTCCTCGTGGCCGAGGAAGGGGGTGGCCTCGGGCAGGGCCGGGGTGCGGCTGTGGCCGTACTGGAGGACCAGCCGGACCTCGGGCCGGGCCGCGTGCCAGCGCTCCAGCCAGCCGACCAGCCGGTCGAAGCGGTGCACGTCGGTGCCGACCACGACCAGCACGTACGGCGCCGCGGAACGCCGGTCCCGCTGCCGGGGGATCACAGGAGGTTCCCCACGACGGTGGCCTCCGGGTACATCCGGCGCTGCTCGTCCCACTGCACGAGCATCGCGGAGAGGAAGGGACGGCAGAGCCGGGCGGTGAGCGTCGCGCTGTCGATCCGGTCGTATACCTCGATGTAGACCGTCGGGATCTTGCGCATGCGGGCCGCCACCACGAACGGCAGGGCGACTCCGGCGCCGGTCGTGACCACCGCGTCGACCTGACGCCGGCGGATCACCTTCAGCGCGAGGAACGCGTTGCGTACCAGGTTCTTGATGTTGCGCGTGGTGGGATGGTGCGCCCAGACCACGTCCTCACCGGTGAGCAGCGAGCGCGCGTCGGGGGTGTCGAACGTTACCCATGCGCGGCGCCGATCCCGGTACCACGGTTCCAGGGCCAGGAGCTGGGCCAGGTGCCCGCCACTGGAACCCACCAGCAGGACCTGCCCCGAGTCCTCGGTTGACCCGCTCACCACAAACTTCCTCCCGTACGCGGATGACGCGTCCGGATTTTTGTGAAAGCCCCTCGGACGCGCCCTGACAACCTACTGGCGCGCCCCTGGGCAACTGAAGGGGCCATTGGACGGATCCTGACGCGCCGGTCGGCTCGCCTCCTGATTCCCGTCACTGGGATGTGCATCGACCGGCCGCCGTCCAGGTCAGCCCGATGTGCGCCGGGCCCGCCGGGGCGGGCCACCAGAAGAAAGTGAGATGTGTCAGGATTCCGTCACCGCTCCGCACGAGAGCCGTCGGCGACGCCGGCTTGTCCGGGGGCAGGTCGGGCCCGACGCCGGGAAACCCGCCGAATGGTCAGCGCCGATCGGCCATTTCCACGCGGGCTGCCCACACCCGGGCAGGCTTACCGGAACGTGAGCAGACTTTCCCTCGTCGTTCGGATCGGGGACACTCAAGGCCACGGTCAGGTCCAGCTGTGCCGTGGACTGCCCGGCTCGGTCGAAAGGGAGCGACAGACTCTGATGCCCTCACCCCATTTGGCCGAGAGCGATGCCGACGGTCTTGCCCTGATGGCCTACCTGGGCTGGCTGCGCCGCCGCTGGTGGATCCTGCTGCTCGCCGCGGCCCTCGGCCTGGGCGGCGGACTGGCGCTGAGCCAGATCCAGGAGGCCCGCTACACCTCGACCACGTCGCTGCTGGTGCGCCCGCTCGGCTCGGGCGCGGAGAGCAACCCCAACGCCAAGGTCAACCTCGACACCGAGGCCCAGGTGGTCCGCTCCCTGGTGGTGGCCGAGCGTGCCAAGGCGCTGATGAAGGTCGACACCGGGGCCGACCAGCTCGTCAAGTCGGTGACCGTCAAGGTTCCGCCGAACAGCCAGATCCTCCAGGTGGCGTACGAGGCGAACAGCCCCGAGGGCGCCCAGTCGGGCTCGCACGCGTTCGCCCAGGCGTACCTGGACCTGCGCAAGGCCACCGCGCAGAAGACGCTGGAGAACGAGACCAACGCGCTCAAGCAGCAGATCGCCGACCTGAACAAGGAGCTCAGCGCGGTCGCCGGCCGGATCGCGGCGGCGCCGTCGAACTCGCCCGAGCGGGAGCGGGCCGAGGCCGAGCGGAACGTCCTGACCAGCCAGATCACCAGCCTGAACAACCGGCTCAGCCCGCTGGTGTCGGCCGGCTCCGACCCCGGCGAGATCATCTCCGACGCCCGGCTGCCCGACTCGCCCAGCTCGCCGAACCGCACGCTCAACCTCGCCAGCGGCATGGGCGCGGGCCTGTTGCTCGGCATCGTGCTCGCGCTGGTGCTGGACCGGCTCGACACCCGGATCCGGCGCGGCCGTGACATCGCCGACCGGGTCGGCCTGCCGCTGCTGCTGGAGCTGCCGGTCCGCACGCCATCGCTCGCCGTCCTGCCGGCCACGCACCGGGTCTCCCGCGAGCTGGGCCGGCTGCGCAACGTGCTGCTGTCCGCCGTGCCCGAACCGGCACAGGGCGGACGCGGCCGCCAGCTGCTGATCTGCGACGCCTCGGCCGGCACCGCCGCCGGGTTCGTCGCCGCCAACCTCGCCGCCGCGTACGCCCGCACCGGCCAGCAGGTCGCGCTGATCACCACCAAGCCCGACTCGACGGTGGGCACCATCACCGGCGTGGCCGAGGGGCGGCACAACCTGGCCTCGGTGCTGCGCCGCGACGTGCCGCCGCTCAAGGCGCTCGCGCCGGTGCCGGGGCTGGGCCAGCTCCGGGTGCTGGTGCCCGGCGACCTGGACGCGGAGGTCGAGCTGCCGGTCGCCGGGCTGCTGGAGATCCTGCACGAGCTGTCCGCGCGCTTCGACCACGTGATCATCGAGACCGCGCAGCCCACGTTCGCCGTGGAGGCCCAGGCCCTGGGCCGGTACGTCGACGCCGTGATCATGGTGGCCGAGGCGGGCAAGACCCGTAGCGGCGAGATCACCGCCGCATTGCAGCAGTTCGAGCAGGTCAATGCCCCGGTGATCGGTGCCGTGCTGGCCCCGCGCCTGCCCGCACCGGCGGCCGGCGCCGCGCGCCCGGCGTCCTCAGGCAGCTCGGGTGCCGCGGGCACAGCGGGCGCGGCGAGCGCCCCGGCGGCACCGGCCAACCGGCCCAAGCCCCGGCCGAGCCCCGGCCCGTCCGCCGAGTCGACGATGGTGCTGCCGCGTATGCAGTCGTCCCGTCCCGGCCCGGCCAAGCCGGCCCCGGGCAAGGCCACCCCACCGGCCAACCCCGGCACCCCGGGCACGCCGGGCAACCAGGGCACGCCGGGCAAGCCCGTGCCGCTCAACGGCACCGGCGGCACCTACCGCTCCCGGGGTGACGGCGACGGCCGTAGCTACGCCCTCGACTCCGGCGAGGATCTGGGGTGAACCGCCGGCAGATGCTCCGCGCCGCCATCGCCCCCGCCGTCGTCCTCGGCGTCGGGACCGGGTGCAGCGAGCCCGAGCCCGAGCCGGGCAACATCAAGGTGGTGGACCCGGGCGACGCCACCGCCTCGCCGTCCGCGGCCAGTGCCTCGCCGACCCTGCCCACCGGCCCGCTCACCGGTGCGCCGGTGAGCACCCCGGCCGCTGCCACCCGCCAGGCGGTCGCGGTGCCGCTGCGGGTGAGCCCCGCGACCACCCCGGCCGGCCTGGACGCGGCCGACCTGGTCTACGCCGAGTTCGCCGAGTCCGACACGCTGCACCTGACCGCCGTGTTCCACTCCAGGGACGCCACCAAGATCGGCCCGGTCACCGAGATCCGGCCGGTCGACATCCGGTCGCTCGCGGTGCTGCGTCCGTTCGTCGGCTACGACGGCGGCCCCACCGGCTTCCTCACCCAGTTCGAGAACTCCGATCTCGGCGGCGTCACGCCCGACGACGACAGCAAGGTCTTCTCCGGCGACTACACGTCGACCGCCGCGCTGCTCAAAGCCGCCCCGAAGGGCGGCCAGCCGCCCACCCCGCCGCTCGACCACGCCGACGAGGGCGACGCGCTCGCCGTCCGTGACCTCGTGCCGGCCGCCGAACTCACCGTCACCGTCTCCGGCGGCCCGCCGATGGTCTGGCGGTACGACCAGGCGAAGTCCGTCTGGGTCGGCAAGGTCGGCAAGGTCACCGTGACCGCCGCCTCCGTCATCGTGCTGACGATGGAATACCGCACGCTGGACGTCCGCAATCCGTCCCCGCGCTCGCTGCCCTCGGCGAACGTCTTCGGTGAGGGCGCGGCGCTTGCGGTGTCCGGGCCGAACAGCGCGAAGGGCCGGTGGCGCAAGCCCGGCCTGGGCATGATCTGCACGATCGCCGACAACGGCGGTGACCTCCTGCGCCCCCAGCCCGGCAACGCGTGGGTGATCTACGCGCCGACCACCGCCAAGGTCTCCGTGAAATGAGCACCGCCACCCCGCCCCGCACCGCGCGCGGGACGGTCCCGGTCGGGGCGGTCTCGCCGCCGAACGGGAACCGCCTGCGGCCGGTGCCGGTACGGCCGGAGAGCTGGTCGTGGCGGCTGCCGACGGCATGGCCGCTGATCTCGGTCTTCCTGCTGTACCCGTTGTGGTGGGTGCTCGGCGTGTCGAGCTTCGTCTTCGTCATCTTCGCGGTCCCGATGGTGGCGCAGATGCGCAAGCGGGGCCCGGTCCGGGTGCCGCCCGGCTTCGGGATCTGGATGATCCTGCTGCTGTGGGTGTTCCTGTCCGTGCTCACCCTCGACCTGACCGCGCCGAACACGCTGCCACCCGGCGGCAGCGGCAAGTACATCGGCTGGGGCATCCGGCTCGCCAACTACGTCGCCATGACCGTGACCATGCTCTACGTCTACAACCTGCGGGAGCGGGAGCTGTCCCAGCGCCGGATGGTCCGGCTGTTCGGGTTCATGGGCGTGGTGGTGGTGCTCGGCGGCTGGATCGGCTCGCTGTTCCCGAACCTCACGTTCGTCGCGCCGCTGCGTGCCGTCCTGCCCCAGTCGATCGCCGGTCACCCGTACGTCACCTCGCTCATGGAGATCAAGTTCGCCCAGGTGCAGCAGGTGATCGAGGGGGAGGCCAGCTCGCCCCGCCCGTCCGCGCCGTTCACCTACACGAACTCCTGGGGCCAGAACACAGCGATCCTGCTGGTCTGGCTGATCGTCGGCTGGGTCGTACTGGGCAAGCCGCTGCGCCGCACCGCGGGCGTGGCGATCGCCCTGGCCGCGATCTTCCCGATCGTCTACTCGCTGAACCGCGGCCTGTGGATCGGCCTCGGCATCGCCGCCGCGTACGTCGCGCTGCGGCTCGCGCTGCGCGGCCGGATGGTGGTGCTCGGCGGGCTCGCCCTGGCGGTCGGGCTGATCGGGGTGCTGATCGTCGCCACACCGCTCGGCCGCACCTTCGACGAACGCCTCGCGAACGGGCACAGCGACGACATCCGGACCACGCTGTCCCAGGGCGCGGTGACCGCGGCCAACCACTCGCCGGTCCTCGGGTACGGCGGCAACCGGGCGTTGATCGGCAGCAACCGGTCCATCGCCATCGGCAAGTCCGAGGACTGCAAGCAGTGCGGCAACCGGGAACTGGGCAGCAACGGCCAGGTCTGGGCGCTGCTCGTCGGGCAGGGCTGGGTCGGCGCCATCTGCTACAACGCCTTCTTCCTCTACTGCATCTGGCGCTACCGACGCGACCACAGCGCGATCGGGATCGCCGGCACCCTCGTGCTCATCCTCATGCTGTTCTTCCAGTTCACCTACGGTGCGATGGAAGCGACACTCGCCTACGCCCTGATCACGGTCGCCCTGCTGGCCCGCAACGACCGGATACGCCGGTCGATCGCGCCGGAGGCACCCCGGGGCACGATCGCCGGGCTACGGGCCCGCCTGGAAAAGAGCGGTGACCACTGATGGTGTTCCGCGTTCCCCCGGACGGCGACGGCCGTGCCGCGTACCTCGGTGAACTGGCCGGGCTGATCTGGCCCGCGCCGGCCGAGCCCAGCCTGCGCCGCGGCGGCGCCGGCTGGGTGGTGGTGCCGTCGGCGTCCCGCCCCCGGCTGCTCGTGCCGACCGGCTCGGGCCGGGCGGCGGCGAGCGCGGTCCGGCACTCCACCGAGGCGGTCGGCCGCAAGGCCAAGCTGGTCCGGCAGGGGCTGGCCACCGCGTTCCGGCTCGGGCTGGGCCCGCTGGTGTTCCGCGACCGGCTCGTGGTCGACGGCGGCGGACTGGACGCGTACCTGGCCGAGGTGCTGGGTGAGCCGGCGCTCGTGAGCCTGCACATCGGGCCGGCCCGGGCGAACCGCAAGCCGGTGCTGCAACTGCTCGCCCCGGACGGCCGGGCCCTCGGGTACGCCAAGCTCGGCGTCGACCCGCTGACCCGCGCGCTGGTGCACGCGGAGGCGGAGGCGTTGCGCCGCCTCGCCGACGTGCCGCTCGGGCCGGTGGTGCCGGCCGGGGTACGCCATCACGGCGACTGGCACGGCCACGCGCTGCTCGTGCAGGAGGCGCTTCCGGTGCGGCTGCCCCGGGCCGCCCCGGCCGCCGCGGCGGCGGCCGAACGCGCGGCCATGGTGGCGGTCGCCGGGTGTCTCGGCGTACGCCGGCAGTCGTGGGCGGGCAGCGGGCACGCGGCCCGGCTCACCGCGGCGGTGGACGCGCTCGGACCCCGGCCGGAGGCCGGGCGGCTGCGCGCGGCGCTGAAGTCCGTCGCGGACGCCGACCCGGTGGTGGCCTTCGGCGCGTGGCACGGGGACTGGAACGGCGGCAACAGCGCGGTCCTGGCCGACGGCCGGGTGCTGGTCTGGGACTGGGAGCGGTTCGAGCCGGACGTGCCGGCCGGGTACGACGCGCTGCACCTGGCGGTGCAGGGCGCGATGAGCCACGACGGGGTGGAGCCGGTCGAGGCGGCCCGGGCGCTGATCGCCGGCGCCGGGGCCACCCTGGCGCCGTTCGACCAGACCGGCGGGGGCGCCGATCTGGTCGCCGTGCTCTATCTGGTGGAGCTGGCGGCGCGCTACCTGCGGGACCGGCAGGCGGAGGCGGGTGCGCGACTGGGGCACGTCGACACCTGGCTGCTGCCCGCCGTCGAGGAACATCTGGCCCGCCGGGCCGGGTGAGAGTGAGGAGTGGGGACGTGACGGTGGCCAAGGAGCAGGCGCTCCGCGCGGTGAAGTCGGTGAGCCGGACGGTCGGCCGGTTGACCGCCGGTTCGCGGTTGGTGCCGGGATTCCTGATCGTGGGGGCGCAGCGCTGCGGCACCACCTCGCTGTTCAAGACGCTCTCGCAGCATCCCGGTGTGCTGCCGCCCGCCTACCACAAGGGCGTGCACTACTTCGACATGGACTACCACCGGGGGATGAGCTGGTACCTCGGGCACTTCCCCACCACCGGCAAGGCCGAGGCGGTGAAGGCCCAGATCGGGGTACGCGGGATCACCGGCGAGTCCAGCCCCTACTACATGTTCCACCCGCTGGCCGGGCAGCGGATCGCCCGGGACCTGCCCTCGGTGAAGCTGCTGGTGCTGCTGCGTGACCCGGTGGAGCGCGCCTACTCCGCGCACTCGCACGAGCTGGCTCGCGGCTACGAGACCGAGACGGACTTCGAGCGGGCGCTGGCGCTGGAGGAGTCCCGTACGGCCGGTGAGCGGGAGCGGATGATCAGCTCCGCGTCGTACGCGAGCGAGCACCTCCAGCACAACGCGTACCTGGCCCGGGGCCGCTACATCGAGCAGCTGGAGCGCCTCGAGGCGCTCGTCGGCCGGGACCGCATGCACGTCATCGACAGCGACGACTTCTTCGCCGACCCGCGTCCCTCCTTCGACGCGGTCTGCGACTTCCTCGGACTGCCCCGCTGGGCGGACATCGCGTTCGGCAAGCACAACTCGCGCTCCCGTTCGCCCATGTCGGCGGAGCTGCGCACCCGGCTGGAGGACCACTTCGCGCCGTACGACGATCGGCTGGCGGCGTGGTGGGGACGCGTGCCGTCGTGGCGGCGGTGACCCGGGCGGACGCCGGCGGCACCCCGACGCTCACCGCACCGCCCCCCGGGCCGGGCGCGGGGCTGGGCGGCGCGGCCCGGCAGGGCTTCGCCAACCTGGTCGGGGTCGGGCTGGCCGCGGTGGCCGGCTTCGGCCTGAACATCGTCATCGCCCGCGGCTGGTCGGTCCGCGAGGCGGGCATGTTCTTCGCGGCCACCAGCGCGTTCATGATCGCCGCGTCGGCGGCCCGGCTCGGCACCGACGTCGGCACCGTCTACTTCGTCAGCCGCCAGCGCACGCTCGACCGCCGCGACCAGATCCGGGGCACCGTCCTGGTCGGATTGCTGCCGGTGCTCGTGGTCGGCACGCTGCTCGGGGTGGCCGGCTGGCTGGCCGCACCGGCGCTGGCCCGGGCCACCATGCCGGAGGCCGGGCCGGAGGCGGTGACCGCGCTGCGCATCCTGCTGGCGTTCGTGCCGCTGGCCGCGCTGAACGACTACGCGCTCGCCGCCTGCCGCGGCTTCGGCCAGATGCGCCCGCTGCTGACAGTGGAGCGGCTCGGCCGCACCCTCGTGCAGTTCCTGGGTGTGGCGGTCGCCGCCTGGCTCGGCCTGTCCGCCACCGCCGCGCTGCCGCTGGCCTGGGCGGTGCCGTACCTGATCGCCGCGGCGGTCGCGCTGCTCTGGCTGAGTCGGCTGGTCGGCCGCGCCGGGCGGCAGGTGACCCGGCCGGTGCCGGCACGCGAGCTGGCCGGGCCGTTCTGGCGGTTCACCGGGCCCCGCGCGATCAGCAGCCTGGCCGCGATCGTCGTGCAGCGGCTGGACATCGTGCTGCTCAGCGCGTTGCGAGGGCCGGCGGACGCGGCGGTCTACACGGCCGCGACCCGGTTCCTGGCGCTGGGTCAGCTTTCCAGCGTCGCGCTCTCCAGCTCGGTGCAGCACCGGCTGGCCGCCGCGTTCGCCCGCGACGACCGGGCCGAGGCGCGCCAGCTCTACCAGGCCGCCACCGGCTGGCTCGTGCTGCTCTCCTGGCCCGCGTACCTGATCTTCGCGGCGTTCGCCACGCCGATGCTGGCGCTGTTCGGACCCGGGTACGGCGACGGCCGCCGGGTCGTGGTGCTGCTGGCGCTGACCATGCTCCTGGCGACCGGCTGCGGCATGGTCGACATGGTGCTCAACATGGCCGGGCGCACCGCGTGGACGTTCTACAACGCGATGGCCGGCACCGTGCTCAACGTGGTCGGGAACCTGGTGCTCATCCCGCGTCACGGCATCCTCGGCGCGGCCCTGGCCTGGACCGTCTCCATCCTGGTCACCAACCTGGTACCGCTGACCCAGCTCTGGTGGTCGATGCGGCTGCACCCGTTCGGTGCCGGCACCCGGGCCGCGATGGCGCTGGCATTGGTCGCGCTGGCCCTGCCGCTGGGCGTGGCGACGCTGCTCGGGGCCGGTCCGCCGGTGCTCGCGCTGGTGACGGTCGCCGGGCTGGCCGCGTACCTGGCGGGTGCCTGGCGCTGGCGGCGCGCCCTGCACCTCGACGCCCTGCGGGCCCTGCGCCGTGGCCGCAACCGGGCCGGGGCGGACCCGGCAGCCCAGTCCTGACCGATCCTGCGCACCGATGGGACCTTCGATGACAAGCGACTCCCCCCTCGCCCCGCACTCCGGCCTGTCCACCGTGAAGGCCGCGAAGCTCGCCGCGGTCGGACTGCTGGCGGACCGCAAGGAACGCCGCGAGCTGGAACGGCCGGTGGAGGGGGGCGGTCGCCGGCTCACCCTGAAGGTGGAGCGGCCGATCTTCATCCTGGGCGCCCCGCGCTCCGGCACCACGTTCCTCGGCAGTTGCGTCGGCGCGCTGCCGGACGTGTCGTACCACTTCGAACCGCGCCTGACCAAGGCGGTCGCCCGCTGTGTCTACGAGGGAAGCTGGACGCCGCAGCGGGCCGCCCGCTACTTCCGCGGCTACTACGGGGCACTGCTCGCCGCGTCCGGGCACGGCGGGCTGCGCTTCGCCGAGAAGGATCCGGAGAACTGCTTCATCGTGCCGTTCCTGACCGAGGTCTTCCCGGACGCGGTCTTCCTGCACGTCTACCGGGACGGCCGGGACGTGGCGGTGTCGCACGCCGAGCAGCCCTGGCTGAACGCCGCGTCCACCGGTACCGGGCGCAGCGGCCGGGGCGGTACGCCGTGGGGCGCCGCGCCCCGGTTCTGGGTGGAGCCGGAGCGGCGCGACGAGTTCACGCAGGTCTCCGACCTGGGCCGGTCGGCCTGGATGTGGCGGCGGTTCACCGGCAGTGCGCTCACGCAGCTCGCCGAGCTGCCCGCGGAGCGGGTGCGGCACCTGCGGTACGAGGACGTCGTCACCCGTCCGGCCGAGGCGGCCGAGGTCGTGGCCGACTTCCTGGAGGTCCGTGACCCGGCCGGACGGGAGGCGCTGCACGCCCGCTTCGCCAAGGCACGGCCGGGCTCGGTGAGCCGCTGGCGGCAGCGACTGACCGAAAAGGATCTGGCCGATGTGATGGCTCAGGCCGAGCCGCTGCTGACGCGACTCGGCTACCCCGCCTGAACGCCGCGTCACGGGTAGAGTGCCAGGAGTCGCCCGCCCGGCCCGGCGAGCCTCTCCGCCCCCGCGGATCCGTCAGGGCCCTCATACCGTGGCCGGCGACCATCCTGGGGAGAGGTTGCGGTGGTACGACGGTTACGACTGACGATGGCTGCCGTGCTGGGCCTGGCTTTCCTGGCGCCGGCGGTGGCGGCCTGTGACATCGACTCGGAGCGATCCGACGAGACGACCGCTGCGGCTTTGCCGCCGCCGACTGTGACACCGCGGACCGCCCCGGTCCGCACCACCGGGCGCGGGCCGGAGCCACCCGAGAAGGGTGCCTGGCTCGGCACCTGGGTCAAGCCGCAGTACCACAACGCCAGCGGGCGGGTCGCGGCGTTCGACGACTTCAACCGGGCGGCTGGCGGCAAGCTCGCCATCGCGCACATGTTCCACGAGTGGAACGAGCCGTTCCCGAGCGCCACCGAGAAGTTGTTCCAGGGCCGGGGCAAGCTTCAGATGATCTCGTGGCAGGGCACCGACACCCGGTCCACCGTCAGCGGCGTCTACGACGCGCTGATCCGGGAGCGGGCGAAGGACGTCAAGGAGTTCGGCGTTCCGGTGCTGCTGCGCTACCGGTGGGAGATGGACCGGCCGAACCTGGCCGCGAGCATGCACTCGCCGGAGGACTACGTCGCCGCCTGGAAGCACGTCCGCGGCATCTTCACCGAGATGGGCGTCACAAACGCCGGGTGGGTGTGGTGCCCGCACGCGGACGGCTTCGCCGAGCCGCAGCGCCGGGCCGCCGCCTACTACCCCGGCGACGACCAGGTCGACTGGCTCTGCGCGGACGTCTACCCCAGTCCGGAGTGGAACAGCTTCTCCAATCGCATGGACCACTTCATGGCCTTCGCCAAGAAGCACCCGCGGCCGGTCATCATCGGCGAGTACGGCCTGACCCAGGACGGGCGGCCGGGCCAGCGGGCCGACTGGATGCGCGAAGTCGGTCCGTACCTGAAGAAGCACCCGCAGATCAAGGCTGCGGTCTACTTCGCGGCCCGGCAGACGGAGAAGCCCATCTACGACAGCACGTTCGGCGACGACCCGGAGAGCGAGCAGGTCTTCCGGGAGATGGCGACCGATCCGTACTTCCAGCCACCGCTGCCCGACCTGAGCGTTTCCTCAGGAACACCCTCCGTGTCCGGGGGCTGACCGTCGCTCGTCTTTTCGTGTAACCCGGTGCGTTTCCTCGGTCAAAAAGGGTCGACCCGGGTGGACGGGCGACGGCCGAATGCGAGAAGGTATTGCTCTCACGTCTGCGGTCGGTCGAGTGACGCCCCGCCTCATGTCGGCACCGACCACGATCGCAGCGCCTCCGACGTTTCCCCCCGGAGTAGCCTGTGGCTTCCTCGATCCTGAGACACCGCTCGGTGTCCGCCTTCGGCGCTGCCGTGCTCGGCATCGCCACCTTGTTCACACCGGTGCCGGCGCTCGCCGCGCCGGCCACGGTGCCCGCGCCCGACCACAACACGATGGTCGGCGAGGTGCCCTCGGACAAGACGCCGAACATCAACGACGGCAACGTCGTGGCCATCCACGACGCCGGCAGCAAGGTGATCGTCGGCGGTTCGTTCACCAAGGCACAGAACCGGGGTTCCTCACCCACCCCGGTCGAGCGCCGCGGACTCCTCGCCTTCGACAAGGCGACCGGCAAGATCGACAACGCGTTCGCGCCGGTGCTCGACGGTGACGTCACCGCCGTCGTCGCCGGCCCGACCCCGGGCACGGTCTACGTCGCCGGCAAGTTCAACAAGGTCGGTGACAAGAACTTCCGCAAGCTGGCCCTGCTGAACGTCGCGGACGGCACCCCCGTCGACGGGTTCAAGGGTCCGGCGTTCAACGGCACCGTCAACGACATCGCGCTCGTCGACGGCCACCTGCTGGTCGGCGGCATCTTCACCACGGTGACCGCGACGACCACCCGCAACGGGCTGGCCTCGCTCAACCCGACCACCGGCGCGGTGGACGACTACCTCACCGTGTCGCTGACCGAGAACCACAACTGGACCCCGACCAACAACGGCGCCTCGGCCGGTGTCGGCGTGGAGAAGTTCACCGTCTCCCCCGACGGCAAGCACCTCGTGGCGATCGGCAACTTCAAGAAGGCCGATGGCGTCGTGCACGACCAGATCGTGCGGATCAACCTGGGCGGAAGCTCGGCGACCGTCGCCGACTGGAACACCGACGGCTACTCCGCGGCCTGCAAGTACTCCGCGTTCGACTCCTGGGTGCGCGACATCCAGTTCTCCCCGGACAGCAAGTACTTCGTCGTGGTCACCACCGGCGCGTCGTACCCGGGCACGCTCTGCGACTCCGCGGCCCGCTGGGAGACCGCCGCCACCGGCGACGGCCAGAAGCCGACCTGGACGAACTTCAGCGGCGGCGACACCTTCCTCTCCGTCGGCATCAGCGAGAAGGCCGTCTACGTCGGCGGTCACTTCCGCTGGTCGAACAACCCGCTCGCCCGCGACAAGGCCGGACCGGGCGCGGTGCCGCGGGCCAGCATCGCGGCGCTCGACCCGGTGAGCGGCCTGCCGCTGTCCTGGAACCCGGGCCGCCATCCGCGCGGTTACGGCGTCACCGAGATGCTGGTGACCCAGGAGGGTCTCTGGCTCGGCAGCGACCAGGAGTACATCGGCGACTTCGAGTACCAGCGCAAGCGGCTCGCCTTCTTCCCGCTGGACGGCGGCAACACCCCGCACTCGACCAGCACCAAGGGTCTGCCGGGCGACGTCTACCAGGCCGGTCGCGCGGCGCAGACCGAGGTGCTCTACCGGGTCAACGCCGGTGGTCCGGCCATCCCGGCCACCGACGGCGGGCCGGACTGGGCCGCCGACAGCACCACCGAGCCCAGCCCGTACCACAACACGGGCAACCAGGCCAGCAGCTACCCCACTAACGCGACGTTCGACCCGACCGTGCCGGCGAGCACGCCGGCCACGCTGTTCAACACGGAGCGGTGGGACGAGTCGACCGCGCCGGACATGCAGTGGGACATCCCGGTCGCCGCCGGCACCCGGGTCGACGTCCGGATCTACATGGCCAACCGCTGGTCCGGCACCAGCAAGCCGGGCGCCCGCAAGTTCGACGTGAGCGTCGACGGCGTGCTCAAGCTGAACGACTTCGACCCGGTCGCCGCCGCCGGCGGGACCGACCGCGGCACCATGCAGTCCATCTCGGTGGTCAGCGACGGCGTGGTCGACATCGACTTCGGCCGGGTGCTCCAGAACCCGCTGCTGCACGGCATTGAGATCGTCAAGACCGCGCCCACGCCGGACGCCTCCGACGTGCTCTACCGGGTCAACGCGGGCGGCGACCAGCTGGCCGCGCCGAGCGGCCCGGCCTGGGCCGCGGACACCGCCACCGCGCCGAGCACCCACCACAACGCCGGCAACCAGGCGTCCACCTACCCGACGAACGTCTCGCTCGACGGCACGGTGCCGTCGGGCACGCCGGTCGAGCTGTTCAACGCGGAGCGGTGGGACGAGTCGACCGCGCCGGACATGCAGTGGGACTTCCCGGTCCCGGCCGGCACGCCGGTGCAGGTGCGTCTCTACCTGGCGAACCGCTGGGCCGGCACCGCCACCGCCGGCAAGCGTAAGTTCAACGTGACGGTCGACGGCGTGGTGAGGCTCAGCAACTTCGACCCGATCGCCGCGACCGGCGCCACCGACCGGGGCACCATGCGCGCGTTCCCGATCACCAGCGACGGCAACATCGACATCGACTTCGGTCGCGTCCTGGAGAACCCGCTGGTGCAGGGCATCGAGATCGTCAAGCTGCCCCCGGTGCCGCCGGCCACCACTGTCGACAGCATCATCAAGCGCTCGTACGACGGTGCGACCGCGGTCGGCAGCGCGATGTCGGTGCCGAACGCGGACAACACCCGCTGGTCGGGCGTCAAGGGCGCGTTCTGGGTCGGCGGTGACCTGTTCTACGGCGTCGGCGGCGACCTCTACAAGCGCTCGTTCGACGGCACCGAGTTCGGCACCCCGAAGAAGCTGGATCCGTACCACGACGCCAAGTGGGACCTGGTCGTCACCGGCTCCGCGCCGGAGGGCTCCACCTACGCCGGCATGACCAGCAACTTTACCGCGGAACTGCCGAACGTGACCGCGATGTTCTACAAGGCCGGACGGATCTACTACTCGCTGGCCGGTCAGAGCACGCTGTTCTGGCGCGGGTTCACGCCGGACACGGGCACCGTCGGCGCCGAGCGCAACACGGTCACCGGCACCACCGCCTTCGCCGACGCGGGCGGCCTGTTCCTGGACGGCGACACGCTCTACGTCGTCTCCCGGAGCACCGGCAACCTGTCCTCGATGGCGTGGTCCGACGGTGTGCCGACCGGCTCCGCCACGGTGCGCAGCGGTCCGGGCGTCGACGACGTGGACTGGCGCGGCACCTCGGTCTTCGTCGGCCCCTGACGGGCGGGCACGACCGAAACGGAACAGAACGACGATGGCCCGGCCGACATCGGCCGGGCCATCGCCCTTTCTCCGGCGCCGCTCGCGCCGCTGAGGAATCAGGTACGGGTCGGCGCGTGCTCACCCGCCCAGACCCGCATCAGGTCCCGTACCGAGATCACTCCCGCCGCCTCCCGGCCGTCGAGCACGACAAGATGACGGAACCCGCCGCGGGCCATCGCCGCGGCTGCCTCCTCGACCGTCCAGTCCGGGCCGGCGTAGACGACGTCCCAGGTCAGATGGGCGCCGGTGCGCTCGACATCCGGGTCGAGCCCGGCGCCGATCGCCTTCAGCACATCGCGTTCGGTAATGATCCCGATCCCCTCGGAGTCCGGGTCGATCACGACCGCCGACCCGACACCGCGGGCCGACATCATCCGGGCCGCCTGCCGGAGCGTGTGCTCCGGCCCGACCACGAGTACCTCGCTGGACATCGCTTCCCGTACCTGCATCACACATCACCCCTGTGGGACGGCGACTGAGTACGGACATGGTGGGCCCTCGATGCGTACCGGGACAAGAACGGGCATCGCCGGATACGGCCCGGATGGCTACTGTCGGAGGGTGCCCACCGAGCCCCTCCGCTGCGCCGGCGCGCTGATCGTCGACGACGACGGCCGCATCTTCATCCAACGCCGATCCCCCGATCGGCGCCTCTTCCCGAACTGCTGGGACATCGTCGGCGGCCACCTGGAACCGGGCGAGGAGATCGACGACGCGCTGCGCCGGGAGGTCAGCGAGGAGACCGGCTGGGCCGTGTCGCACGTGCTCGGCCTGGTCGGCGAGTACCGGTACACCGCCGACGACGGCCTGACCCGGGTGGAGACCGACTTCCTGGTCCGGGTCGACGGCGACCTGAGCCGCCCCCGGCTGGAGACCGGCAAGCACACCGAGTTCCGCTGGCTGGCGGAGTCGGAGATCGCGCTGCTCGACGAGCACCGGAACGTCAACGACGGGCTGATCCGGCGGATCGCCGAGGACGGCTTCGCCGCGCTGCGCTCGATCGGGCTGACGGGCTGAACCACTGCGGGTCCGTGCCCGGCGATATCCTCGCCGGGTGGAAACGGGTCGAGTAAAGGAGCGTGTCGGCATGATCGGGATGGTGCTCGCCGCAGGTGCGGGGCGCCGGCTGCGGCCGTACACCGACACCCTGCCCAAGGCCCTGGTGCCGGTCGACGGGGAAACCACCATCCTCGACATCGCGCTGCGCAACCTCGCCGAGGTGGGGCTGAACGAGGTCGTGATCGTGGTCGGCTACGCGGCTGACGCGGTCCGGCAACGCCAGGCCGCACTGGAGGAGAAGTACGGCGTCACGATCACCCTGGTCCACAACGACAAGGCCGAGGAGTGGAACAACGCGTACTCGCTCTGGCTGGCGCGGGAGCACTTCTCCCGTGGGGTGCTGCTCGTCAACGGCGACACCGTGCACCCGGTGAGTGTGGAGAAGACGCTGCTGGCCGCGCGCGGCCCAGGCATCCTGCTCGCCGTGGACACGCTCAAGCCGCTGGCCGAGGAGGAGATGAAGACCACCTTCGACGCCGCCGGCCAGCTCACCCGCATCACCAAGCTGATGGACCCGGGCGAGGCATACGGCGAGTACATCGGTGCGACGCTCATCGAGCCGCAGGTGGCCGCGCCGCTCGCCGACGCGCTGGAGGCGACCTGGCGGCGTGACCCGAACCTCTACTACGAGGACGGCTACCAGGAGTTCGCCGAGCGCGGGGGCGAGGTGCGGGCGGCCCCGATCGGTGACGTCTCCTGGGTCGAGGTCGACAACCACGCCGATCTGGCCCGGGCGCGGGAGATCGCGTGCCGCTACTAGCCCGCAGCGTCCTCACCCCGCTGCACATCGACGTGCGGCGGGGCGCGGTGGCCGACCTGGCGGCGATCCTCTCCGACGGGCGGATCTCCGCCGGTGGCGACGTCGCAGTGGTGGTCGGGCCGGGGCAGGGCGAACGGATCGCCGAGCTGATCCGGCCGTCGCTGCGCTCGGCGGACGTGTTCACGGTGGCCGGGGGCACGCTCGACGCCGCCGACGACCTGGGGGCGAAGCTGCGCTCCCGGTCGTACGACGCGGTGGTCGGCATCGGCGGCGGCAAGACGATCGACGTGGCCAAGTACGCGGCGACCCGGCGCGGCCTGCCGATGGTGTCGGTGGCGACCGCGCTGGCGAACGACGGCATCGCCTCGCCGGTGGCGAGTTTGATCACCGAGGGCCTGAAGGGCTCCTACGGCGTGCACATCCCGATCGCCGTGATCGTGGACCTGGACTTCGTGGAGGCCGGGCCGGAACGGCATAACCGGGCCGGCATCGGCGACGTGATCAGCAACATCAGCGCGCTGGCGGACTGGGAACTGGCCCGGCGGGTCCGCGGTGAGCGGGTCGACGGGCTGGCCGCCTCGCTGTCGCGGGCCGGCGCCGAGGCGGTGCTCAACCACCCGGGCGACATGAGCGACGACGGCTTCGTCACGGTGCTCGCCGACGCGCTGATCTCCAGTGGCCTGGCGATGGCGATCGAGGGCACCAGCCGGCCGTGCAGCGGCGGCTGCCACGAGGTCATGCACGCGGTCGACGCGCTGTTCCCCGGCACCGCCTCGCACGGCGAACTGGCCGGGCTCGGCGCGTTGTTCTGCACGTTCCTGCGCGGCGACGAGCGCCGGTTCGCCGAGATGGCGGCCTGCCTGACCCGGCACGGGCTGCCCCGCCTGCCGGCCGAGGTCGAGCTGACCGACGACCAGTTCGTGGAGGCGGTGCAGTTCGCGCCGGCCACCCGGCCGGACCGCTACACCATCCTCGAACACCTCGCGATGTCGGCTACCGAGACGCGGGAGCGGCTGGCAGACTACGCCGGTGCCCTCCGCGACCACGTTGGCTGAGCCCCGTCCCACCGTCGCCGACTTCCACCGGGTCAACCGGGGAGGCGGCCTGTTCAGCGAGTCGATCAGCCAGTGGATCGGGGCGGCCTTCGCGCTGGCCGCCCAGCGCCTGGGGCTGCGCCCGACCGCGCTGACGCTGGCCAATCTGGTGCTGGGGCTGGCCGCCTCGATCACCGTGGTGGCGCTCGCCGACGACGTCGCAGCCGGCACCGTACCGGCCTGGGTGGTCGGGCTGGTCGCGCTTGTGGCCTGGCAGATCGCGTACGCGCTGGACTGCGCCGACGGGCAGCTCGCCCGGGTGACCGGTCAGGGCAGCGCGGCCGGCGCCCGGATCGACGTGCTCTGCGACGTGGCCGCCCAGATCGCACTGGTGGCCGCCATCGGTGCGACAGCGGTGGCGCAGCGCCCGTCCACGCCGGTATGGCTGGTGGCGGTGTTCGCCGGCACCTGGATGGTCAACCTGGTGACGTCGGTGATGCAGTCCGGGCCGAACGCGGCGAGCATGGTCACCTCGACCTCGCTCCCGGTGCGCCTGGTCAAGCTGGTCCGCGACTACGGCGCGGTGATCTTCGTGGCCGGCCTGGTGCTGGCCTTCGCGCCCGCGCTGGCGTTCTGGCTGATGGCCGCGTTCACCGTGGTCAACGGCGGTTTCCTGCTGGCCAGCATCGCCTTCTCCGCCCGCGCCTCCCTGCGCTGAGGTGCGGGAGACCTAGTCGGTGCCGGGTGCCGCGACCGGCAAGCCCACCGAGACTGCGATGTCCGACATCCGCTTGTCGTATGTGACGAGCGTGTCGAGCGCATCACCGAGGGCCTGCGCACTCGCCACGTGTAGCGCGTCCAACGTCCGGATGCCGGCGGGCAGGGCAGCCGCCGAATCACGGACCTCCTCGGTCACCAGGATCTCGGTGAAGTTCCGTACCAGCATTTGCATGGCGTCCGGGTAGTCGCCGATCCGGTCGAGTGTGCGTACCGTCTCGACGAATCCGACTGAGCTGGTTCCCATCGGCATGCCGGCCCGGCTCGCCAGGAATTCCTGAAGGTCCGTGACGTAGGTACGGCCGGCGATCAGAGTGATCAGGGCGGACGAGTCGAGGTAGATCACCGCTCGTCGTCCTCGCGGTCGGCCAACAGCAGCTCAAGGGGCGACGCGTCGGGCGGCACGTCGTAGCGGGGAAGCCGGTCGAGGTCGCTCGTGGTGGTCGCCTTGAGGCGGATCACCCCTTTCGCCACCAGCGTCGCGTACCTGCCCAGCGTCCCCGAACCCGGCAGCAGCACGGCGATCACGCTGCCGTGCCGCGTGACCTCGATCGTCTCGCCCTGTTCCACGCGGGCGAACATGGCGCTGGGGTTGTAGGAGAACTCGCGCACGGACACGGTGCTCACCACGCACCTCCCTTGTGCCGACAACAGTCCGATTGTACTTACAAGCAGGCCTCGCCGACTGACACTCAGGTGAGCGAGGCGTAGATGTCGATCAGGCGCTTGGTGATCACGTCGGGGTGGAAGGTGCGCTCGTAGCGGGACCGGGCCGCACCGGCGAGCATCCCCGCCTCGGCCGCGGCCAGCGGCAGCGCGGCGGCCAGCGCGTCCACCTCGGGTGCCACCACCCAGCCGGCCTCGCCGCGCTGCACCCCGGTCGGCAACGCGACCCGCCCGTCGCCCGGCACGGCGGTGGCCACCTCGGCCGGGCCGGTGCCGGCGGGCTCACGCGGGCCGTCCGCGCCCACCAGGTACGGGATGCCGCCGAGCGCGGTCCCGAGCACCGGCCGCCCGGCCGCCAGTGCCTCGATGATCACGGTGGGCAGCACGTCGTGCCAGGTGGAGGTGGCCAGCACCACGGAGCTGTCGGCGAGCGCCGCGCGTACCCCGGAGCGGTCGAGCTGGCCCAGGTAGAACACGTCGGGCCGCTCGGCGGCGGCCGCCTCGGCGATCGGACGCAGCTCGCCGTCACCGGCGACGCGCAGCGGGCCGAGCGCACCCACCGGGTGCCGCCGCCACGCCGCGAGCAGCAAATCCAGGCCCTTCTCCGGGCTGAGTCGCCCCATGAAGAGGAAGCCGTTCCCGGCCGGCGCCGGGGTGCCGGGGTCGGGCACCGCGTTCGGCTTGACCACGATCCGCTCGTCCGGGATGCCGTAGTCGCGCAGATGATCAGCGACGGCCGTGGTCAGCGCGACGTACCGGTCCACCGACTTCCACGTGGGGCGGTGCACGGCGAGGGTCGTCGCCATCAGCGCGCTCTGCGCCCGGGAGTCGCGGTAGCAGCGGTGCACGATCGCCGGCACGCCGAACGCCCGGCCCCGGCAGTCCTGGCAGATCACACCGTCGCGGAAGTAGAGGCCCGAGGAGCAGACCTGCCGGTAGTTGTGCACCGTCTGCACCACCGGCACGCCGCGCCTGTGCGCGGTCCGCACCACCCAGGGCGAGAGCAGAGGGTACGGGTTGTGCAGGTGCAACACGTCCGGCCGGTGCTCGGTGAGCAGGCGGTCGAGGTCGTGCTGGGCCTTCGGCGCCCAGATCGGCGAGATCGGCAGCAGCGCCTTGGCCGGCTTGGACATCGACGGGATCTCGTCCGAGCTGCGCAGGAACGGCAGCACCTCCACACCGGCGGCGGTGAGCTGGGCGATCTCCGCGTCGACGATGGTGTTCTCGCCGGAGGGCTGGGCTTCCCGGTACCGGTTGTGCGCCACCACGATTCTCACGGGAAAGAAGGCTACCGTTGGACGATGCCCGAACTTCCGGAGGTGGAAGCGCTCGCCGGTTACCTGCGCGAGCGTGCGGTGGGCCGCCGCGTCGAGCGGTTCGAGGTCGCCGCGATCAGCGCGCTGAAGACGTACGACCCGCCGCCGAGCGCGGTCGCCGGCCGTACGGTCACCGGCGCCGGCCGGTACGGCAAGTTCCTGGACGTCCGGTTCGACGAGGGACTGCACCTGGTGGTCCACCTGGCCCGGGCGGGCTGGCTGCACTACCGGGAGGCGTTCCCGACGGCGACCCCGCTACGGCCCGGCAAGGGCCCGATCGCGGTGCGGGTACGCCTCGACGACGGCTCCGGCTTCGACCTGACCGAGGCCGGCACCCAGAAGAAACTGGCCGCCTACCTGGTCACCGATCCGGCGCAGGTGCCGGGCGTGGCGAAACTCGGGCCGGACGCGCTGGAGGCGGACCTGCCGACCTTCGCCGAGCGGCTGCGCAGCCGCCGGGGTCAGGTGAAGGGTGTGCTGACCGACCAGTCGGTGCTGGCCGGGGTGGGGAACGCGTACTCGGACGAGATCCTGCACGCGGCGCGGCTGTCACCGTTCGCGATCACCGACCGGCTGACCGACGACCAGCTCGCCGGTCTGCACGCGGCGACGCGCGCGGTCCTCGGCGACGCGGTGAGCCGGTCGACGGGGCAGCGGGCCGCGGAGCTGAAGGGCGAGAAGCGTTCGGGCCTCAAGGTACACGCCCGGAAAGGCATGCCGTGTCCGGTCTGCGGCGACACCGTGCGGGAGGTCTCGTTCGCCGATTCGAGCCTCCAGTACTGCCCCACCTGTCAGACCGGCGGCAAGCCGCTGGCTGACCGAAGGTTGTCCCGCCTCGTACGGTGAGTAACCGGATTCGCCGGTTACCGAGTGGAATCGACCCGCGATCACCGAAGGTCCGGTCCGCCCCTCTACCCGAGCCGTCATCCATCGGTATAGTGGCTCGGTCCCCGGCTTCACAACTGATTCGGAGCCGGCCAGATCTCACCGAGTACCAACGGAACGGCTTCCTCGCGGGGGCCGGTCCGGGCCGGACCCGCGTGGGAGACTGGGACGGTGAGCGACCCGGGTCCTCACGGCGAGTGAGGGCGCGGGTCATGCGGGAGGACATGGGTTGAGGTGACGACAAGCCTCCAGCGCCCGGTAACCGACAGAGGCCGGAGCAAGAGCGTGCGGCACGTCGACAGCTTTGAGATCCAGCCGCCGACTCCGCCGTCGCACAACGGCGTACCCCGGTTGGCGTGGGCCCGCGCGCGGCGCCGGGTGTCCCGGTGGCACCGGCCCTACATCGCATTCCTGCTGCTGCTCGACTTCGGCGCGGCCGCCCTGGCCAGCTTCCTGGCCGTGCAGATCTTCGAGCAGGCCGCCTCCGGCTTCCGGGACGCGCCCGAGGCGTGGTTCTACACAGTGGCGTTCGCGCTCCTGCCGCTCGGCTGGGTGCTCATCCTCTGGGGCAACCGGGCCTACGACCGGCGCTACCTGGGCCTCGGCCCGGACGAGTTCAAGCGGGTGATCCGCGGCGGCGTCGCGGTCGCCGCGACGGTCTCGTTCCTGGCCTTCGCCACGAAGACCACCCTGTCCCGATGGACGGTCGGATTCGCGCTGCTCGGCGCGCTGCTGCTGATCCTGCTCGGCCGCATGATCGCCCGGGCCTGCCTGCACGCGCTCCGCCGCCGCGCCGGCCACGCCGGACACCGGATGGTGCTCGTCGGCACGCTGCCGGAGTGCCTGGAGGTCTTCACCACTGTCACCCGGAACCCGTCCGTCGGCCTCGTGCCGGTGGCCATCCACCTCACCGACGGGTACGCCGCCGCGCGCGGCCTGGAGACCCCGGTGCCGGTGTACGCGGGCCGGGACGTGCTGGCCCTGGTGCGTGAGGTCGGCGGCGACACGATCGCGGTCTGCGGCTCGGCCAGCGCCGAGCCGGGCGAGCTGCGCCGGCTGGCCTGGCAGCTTGAGGGCTCCGGCGTCGACCTGGTGGTCGCGCCCCAGCTCACCGACATCGCCGGCCCCCGGGTGCACATCCGCCCGATCGAGGGCCTTCCGCTGCTGCACGTCGAGGAGCCGACCCTGTCCGGGCCGGCGCTGCTGGCCAAGAACCTGATGGACCGGGTCGCCGCCGGGCTGGGCCTGCTGCTGCTGGTCCCGCTCTTCCTCGCCGTCGCCGTCGCCATCCGGATCTCCGACCGCGGGCCGGTCTTCTTCCGCCAGCCCCGAGTGGGCCACGAGGGGCGGACGTTCCGGGTCTGGAAGTTCCGGACCATGTACGTCGACGCCGAGGAGCGGCTGGCCGGCCTGGTCGACCAGAACGAGACCGACGGCATGCTGTTCAAGATGAAGCAGGACCCCCGGGTCTTCCCGGTGGGCCGCTTCCTGCGTGCCACGTCGCTGGACGAGCTGCCCCAGCTGATCAACGTGCTCTGGGGTGAGATGTCGCTCGTCGGCCCGCGCCCGCTGCCCGCCGACGACGGCGACTTCCTCGGCGACGTGCGGCGCCGGCTGCTCGTCCGGCCGGGCATGACCGGTCTGTGGCAGGTCTCCGGCCGCTCCGACCTGTCCTGGGACGAGGCGGTCCGGCTCGATCTCTACTACGTCGACAACTGGTCGCTGGCGTACGACCTGAGCATCCTGTGGCGGACCGTGGGCGTGGTACTGGCCCGCAAGGGCGCGTACTAGCGCTACCGGCCGGCACCCGGCAGGATCGCTGCGTGGGTGGCAACCTCTCCGCCGTCTTCGCCGTCGTCTCGCTGGTCACCGCACTGGCCGCGGCGCTCTGGGCGGTGCTGCGGCTGCGCGGCCGGCGGGGCATCGCCACCGCCACGCAGCGGGCCACGTACGAGGTGCTGCACACCGCGGGGCTCGCCGCCGAGCCGCTGCGCGCCGGCCTGACCGCGGCGGACGCGGCGAAGGCCGTACGCCATCTGCGGGCCCTGGTGGGCGCGGCCGGGCTGGCGCTGACGGACCGGAACGCGTTGCTCGCGGTCGACGGGCAGGGCGCGCACCACGGCGACCAGCTGGTCGCGGCGGCCCGGCGGGCGGCCGAGGCCGGGCGCTCCACGGTGCTGGGCGAGTCGGACCTGCGCTGCGATCTGGTCGACTGCCCGGTCCGCGGCGCGGTGGTGGCGCCGCTACGCGCCGACGGGCGGGTGGTCGGGGCGCTGGTGGCGGTGGCCGACGAACGCCCGGCTCCGGGTCTGGTGCAGGCGACCCTGGAGACCGCGCACTGGGCGGGTGACCAGCTCGCGCTGGCCGAGCTGGAGTCGTCGCGGGAGCGGCTGGCGCGGGCCGAGGTACGCGCGTTGCGCGCCCAGATCAGCCCGCACTTCATCTACAACGCGCTCACCGCCATCGGTTCGTTCGTGCGCACCGACCCGGAGCGGGCGCGGGAGCTGATCCTGGAGTTCGCCGAATTCACCCGGTACTCGTTCCGGGCGCACGGCGAGTTCACCACGCTCGCCGAGGAGCTGCGCTCGATCGACCGCTACCTGACCATCGAGCGGGCGCGCTTCGGTGAGCGGCTCCAGGTGCACCTTCAGATCGCGCCGGAGGTGCTGCCGGTGACGCTGCCGTTCCTCTGCCTCCAGCCGCTCGTGGAGAACGCGGTACGTCACGGGTTGTCCCGCAAGCCGGGCACCGGCATGGTGAGCATCGAGGCCCGGGACGCGGGCGCGGAGTGCCACATCACGGTGGAGGACGACGGGGTGGGAATGGATCCGACGACGCTCACCGCCGGCATCGCCGAGGTGTCCGGCGCGGCCGGCGACCCGGCCGACGACCCGGGGCAGCACGTCGGCCTCTCGAACGTGGACGAACGGCTCCGGTCGGTCTTCGGGGACGGTTTCGGCCTGGTCGTGGAGACCGGCCTGGGTTCGGGTACGAAGGTCAGCATGCGCGTGCCGAAGTTCCACCCGGGCGTCCGGGCGTCGTCGTGACCGTCACCGGCACCGGTTTCCTCCGGGTGCTGGCGGTGGACGACGAGCCGCCCGCGCTCGACGAGCTGGCGTACCACCTGCGCGCCGATCCCCGGGTGGCCCGGCTGCACACGGCCGGGGACGCGACCGAGGCGCTGCGCGTGCTGCGCGACGACGACGTCGACGTGGTGTTCCTCGACATCCGGATGCCCGGGCTGGACGGCATGGAGCTGGCCCGGGTGCTGCGCCGGTTCGCCCGGCCGCCGGCGATCGTGTTCGTCACCGCGTACGACGACGGCGCGGTGGACGCGTTCGACCTGGGCGCCACCGACTACGTGCGCAAGCCGGTACGCGCCGAGCGGCTGGCCGAGTCGCTGCGCCGGGTGATCGGCTCCCGGGTGGTGCCGTCGCATCCGGCCGCGCTGGCCCGGTCGGAGGAGGATCCGACCATCCCGATCGAGCTGGCCGGCACCACCCGGATGCTGCCCCGCTCGGCGGTGCGGTGGGTGGAGGCGCAGGGCGACTACGCGCGGCTGCACACGGCGGAGGGGTCGCACCTGGTCCGGGTCTCGCTGGCGACGCTGGCCGAGCGCTGGGCGGACGCCGGGTTCGTCCGGATCCACCGCTCCTATCTGGTTCAGCTGCGGCTCATCGCCGAGCTGCGGCTGGTCAACTCCGGCTACGTGGTGGTGATCGACGAATCCGAGCTGCCGGTGAGTCGCCGGCACACCCGGGAGCTGAAGGACAAGCTGGTCCGCGCCGCGAAACAGGACTGGAGCCGCTGAGGAACGGGGGCGTCGGGAGCACTGACGTACGATGTACGGCAGACCGTACGACAGGGTGGAGGACCGCATGTCCGACGACCGCTTCGACGCCGCTACCGAATTCGACCGCCAGCTCGACCGCCTCGTGCAGCTCGGGTACCCGGCACCGGCCGGGCAGACCGAGAATGAGTTCCGGGCGCTGCTCACCCCGCTGCGCGACGCGGCGGTGACCGGCTCCGCCGGGTCGGCCGGTCCCACCGACGCCCGGGTGCCGTTCCTGCTGGTAACCACGCGGGAACTGGTGCCGGTGCCGGAACGGATCGCGCTCACCACGCTCGCCGGCAAGCGCAAGACCGGCGTCCTCGACCGGAACTTCCCCGCCGACGACCTGCCCACCTTCCACCCGATCAAGGAGCTGGAGGTGCCGCCCGGGCCCGCGTACCTGCTCTTCGACGTGGACCGGGGCGAGGAGTACCGCAACGTGCCGCCGTCGGCCGCGCTCGAGGACATGACCACGAAGGACCGCCTGCCGATCACCATCGACGAAGGGCTGGCGTTCGTCACGCTGCACCCACAGGCGCTCGCGAGCAACAGGTGCTTCTCGCTCGTGGGGTCGCGCTGCGGCGACCGGCGGGTGCCCGCGCTGTGGATCAGCCAGGGTGCGCCGAAGCTCGGGTGGTGCTGGTTCGGCAACCCGCACACCTGGCTCGGCTCGGCGACCGCGAATCCGGTACGGGTGGGGCTGAGCTGACGCTGTCCACAACGACTCCACGCCATCCACCGGGTTATCCACAACCGTGAAGCGTTATCCACAGGTTGTGCACAGGGCTCGGAACCGTGCTCTTGACAATCCCGCTCAGCGGGCGAGACTGCCGGGGGTGACCGGAGCCGCGGAACAGCAACCGTCGGGGCGGCCCGCCGAGGCCGCCCCGGTTCCCGGCCCGCGCGCCTCCACACCGGCCGGCGAGCCGGAAAGCGGACCGGCCACCGCGCCGAAGCGGACCCGGATCGTGCTGGCCGAGGTCTCCCGGACGGGCGACCCGGCCGACCGCACCCGGTCCGAGCTGACCCAGCAGACCCCGGTCGGCGAGACGCTCGTACAGGGTCTGATGCGCGCCCAGCTCTCCCTCGCCCTGCGGCTCAGCCTGCTGGTGCTGATCGGGCTCGGCGGCCTGCCCTGGCTGTTCGCCATCGCGCCCGCCGTCGGCCGGGTCACGGTGCTCGGGGTCAACCTGCCGTGGCTGCTGCTCGGTGTCGTGTCCTTCCCGTTCCTGATCGTGGTCGGCTGGGCGTACGTGCGGCTGGCCGAACGCAACGAGCAGGACTTCGTCGACCTGATCCGACGGCCGGAACGCTGATGTCCAACGGCTACGTGGTCCCGGCGATCGTCGCCGTCACCCTGGTCACCGTCGGCATCGGCTTCTACGGGCTGCGGCTGGCGCGGACCACCTCGGACTTCCTGGTCGCGTCCCGCGCCGTCAGCCCGACCTGGAACGCCGCCGCGATCGGCGGGGAGTACCTGTCGGCGGCGAGCTTCCTCGGCGTCGCCGGGCTGATCCTCAAGTACGGCGTGGACGTGCTCTGGTACCCGGTCGGCTTCGCCGCCGGATACCTCGCGCTGCTGCTGTTCGTGGCCGCGCCGCTGCGCCGCTCCGGCGCGTTCACACTGCCCGACTTCTGCGAGGTACGGCTCGGCTCCCGCCGGCTGCGCACGCTCGCCACCGTCTTCGTGATCTTCATCGGCTGGCTCTATCTGGTGCCGCAGTTGCAGGGCGCCGGGCTGACGCTGGCCACGCTCACCGGCTCGCCGTACCCGCTCGGGGCGCTGCTCGTCGCCGTGGTGGTCACCGCGAACGTGGCGCTGGGCGGCATGCGGGCGATCACCTTCGTGCAGGCGTTCCAGTACTGGCTGAAGCTCACCGCACTCGCCGTACCCGCGATCTTCCTGGCGTTGCAGTGGCAGGCCGACGCCCGCCCGGCGGTGACTCCGCCCGACGGGCCGACGTTCCGGACCGCGACCACAGTGGTGGTCGAGCACCGCGCGACGCTCACCCTGCCCGACGGCGACATCCGGGAGGTACGCCCCGGCGACCGCCTGGAGTTCGCCGCCGGTGACCCGGTGCCGGAGGTGTCCGGCGCGGCTACCGGCGCCACCGAATGGCTGCTGCCGGACACCGCGGGCGAGGACGACCGGGGACTGTTCGCCACGTACTCGCTGATCCTGGCCACGTTCCTCGGCACGATGGGCCTGCCGCACGTGCTGGTCCGCTTCTACACCAACCCCGACGGCGCCGCCGCCCGCCGCACCACGCTGGTGGTGCTGGCGCTCGTCGGCGTCTTCTACCTGCTGCCCACCGTCTACGGCGTGCTGGGCCGCATCTACACCCCGCAACTGCTGGTGAGCGGCCAGACCGACGCGGTGGTGGTGCTGCTGCCCGGGGCGGCGCTCGGTGACGGCACGACCGGCCGGCTGCTGGCCGCGCTCGTCGCGGCCGGGGCGTTCGCGGCGTTCCTGTCCACCTCGTCCGGCCTGCTCACGAGCGTCGCCGGGGTGATCTCCACGGACGTGCTGGGACGCGGCTCGGTGCGCGGCTTCCGGATCGCCACGGTGATCGCCGGCGCGGTGCCGGCGGTACTCGCCCTGAACGTCTCCGGGCTGGACGTGTCGCAGGTGGTGGGGCTCGCGTTCGCGGTGGCCGCGTCCAGCTTCTGCCCGCTGCTGGTGCTCGGCATCTGGTGGCGCGGCCTGACCGACCTGGGCGCCGCCGCCGGGGTGCTGGTCGGCGGCGGCGCGGCGGTCGGTGCGGTGCTGCTCACCGTGCTCGGCCCGCCGCTGAGCGGGTGGCCGGCGACGCTCACCACCCAGCCGGCCGCGTGGACGGTGCCGCTGGCGTTCACCGTCATGGTGGTGGTGTCGATGGCGAGCCGGCGGCGGCTGCCCCGCGACGTCGGCGCGACAATGCTCCGCCTGCACACCCCGGAGTCGCTCCGCTTGTAAGGAAGGGCCCCCTCTTAACGCCTGCGGTAGAGCAGGGGCCCCCGCTTAACACTTCGGCGTGGTCCGCCTCGCCGGCGGACGGGAACACCGTCCTCCGGCGGGAGCGGGCGCTGGCCGGAGCCCGATACGGTCGGACCATGACCGACCAGCACCCGGCGCTCTCCCTCCGTGGCTTGGCCAAGCGCTTCGACACCAAGGTCGCGGTGGCGGGCGTCGACCTCGCCGTGCCGACCGGCTCGTTCTACGGCCTCCTCGGCCCGAACGGGGCCGGCAAGACCACCACCCTCTCCATGGCCGTCGGCCTGCTGCGGCCCGACGCCGGTGAGGCTCGGGTGCTCGGGTACGACGTCTGGGCGGACCCGGTCCGCGCCAAGAGCCTGCTCGGCGTGATGCCGGACGGCGTACGCCTCTTCGACCGGCTGAGCGGGGCGGAGCTGCTGGCGTACCACGGTCTGCTGCGCGGCATGGACCCGGCGGTGGTCGACCAGCGCGCGGCGGAGCTGCTCGACGTGCTGGCGCTCGCCGACGCCGGCCGCACGCTCGTGGTCGACTACTCGGCGGGCATGAAGAAGAAGATCGGGCTGGCCTGCGCGCTGCTGCACGGCCCGCGCCTGCTGGTGCTGGACGAGCCGTTCGAGGCGGTCGACCCGGTCTCGGCGGCGCTGATCCGCGACATCCTGCACCGGTACGTCGGCGGCGGCGGCACGGTGATCTTCTCCAGCCACGTGATGGAGGTGGTCGAGCGGCTCTGCTCCCACGTGGCGATCCTGGCCGAGGGCCGGATCAAGCGGGTCGGCACGCTGGCTGAGGTGCGCGGCGACCGGTCGCTGGAGGACGTCTTCGTCGAGGTGGTCGGCGGCCGTACCGCGACCGGCGAGGAGTTGTCGTGGCTGTCCCGGTGACCGTCCCCGAGCGTCCGGCCCGGCGCGTGTCGGCCTGGCACTTCGTCCGGCTGAAGCTGCGGGTGCTCGGCAACAACTTCCGGGGCCAGACCTGGCGGGTCGCGCTGTTCGTCCTCGGTGTGCTGTTCGGGCTCTGGTTCGCCGCCGTCGGGTTCTTCCTGCTCGCCGTGCCGGGGCTGGCCGGGGAGTCGCGGTACGCGCTGATGATCGCCGCCTTCGGCGGGGGCCTGCTGACGCTCGGCTGGCTGCTCCTGCCGCTCGTCTTCTTCGGCGTGGACGAGACGCTCGACCCGGCCCGGTTCGCGTTGCTGCCGTTGTCCCGCCGCACCCTGGTCACCGGTCTGCTCGCTGCCGCCCTGGTCAGCGTGCCGGCCCTGGCGACGGCGATCACGGCGGCCGGGCTGGTGGTCACCGCGGGCGTACTCGGTGGATGGGCGGCCGCCCTGGTCGGCGCACTCGGCGTGGTCCTCGGGCTGCTCGTCTGCCTGGCCGGCGCCCGCGCGCTCACCAGCGCGTTCGCGGCGATGCTGCGGTCCCGCCGGGTACGCGACCTGGCCGCCGTGCTGCTCGCGGTGCTGGCCGCGCTGCTCGGCCCGCTGCAGTTGCTGGTGCTCGCCGCGGTACGGCAGACCGACTGGGATCGGCTGGACGGCGTGGCCCGGGTGGTCGGCTGGACGCCGTTCGGCGCACCGTGGACCGCCGGTGTCGACGTGGCCGAGGGCCGGGCCGGCGCCGCGGTGGTGAAGCTGCTGATCGCGGTCGCGACGCTCGGCGTACTCCTGTTCTGGTGGTCGCGGTCGCTGGAGTCGGCGATGGTGGGCACCGCGAGCAGCGGCCCCGCGCGGACGCCGCGCGGGGTGGCCGGCGGCGCGGTCGCGCAGCTCTTCCCCCGCGCGGTGGGCTGGGCCCGGCGGGACCGGTTCGGCGCGCTCGTCGCCCGCGAGTGCCGCTACTGGTGGCGGGACGCCCGGCGACGGGCCAACCTGATCACCGTCGCCGTGGTCGGTGTGTTCGTACCGGTGATGGTGAACCTCGGCGGCTTCTCGTTCAGCACCGAGGGCGGGGCGGCGTTCGGCGGCGCCGACTCGTCGCCGGCCCTGGTGAGCCTCAGCATGATCTTCGTCGGCGCGCTCGCGGCGGTGACGCTCGCCAACCAGTTCGGCTTCGACGGCAGCTCGTACGCCGCGAACCTGATCGCCGGTGTGCCCGGGCGGGTGGAGCTACGGGCCCGGATGGCCGCGTTCTCGATCTACGTCGTGCCGATGCTCCTCGTGATAGCGGTCGCGCTGGCCGTCGTCCTCGGCCGGCCCGAATGGCTCGGCGTCATGGGTGGCGCGTTGTTCGCCGCGTACGGCTGCGGGCTGGCGATCAACGCGCTCGTGTCGGTGCTCGGCGCCTACTCGCTGCCCGAGTCGAGCAACCCGTTCGCCCTGAACAGCGGCGCGGGATTCACCAAGGGCCTGCTCACCCTGGTCTCCATGGTCGGCTCGGCGGTGGTGGCGGTGCCGTTCGTGGTGGGCGCCGCACTGCTCGGCGACGTGTGGCTCTGGCTGGCGCTGCCGGTCGGCCTGGCGTACGGCGGGGGCGCGGCGCTGCTGGGCGCGTACATGGCGGGGGACACGCTCGACCACCGGCAGCCGGAGCTGCTGGCTGATGTCACGCCGAGGCGCTGATGCCTGTCGGCCGGGGCGTGCGCACGTACACCCGCTCTGCCGCGTCACCGCGTGGCAGTGGTGGAACCGCCGGCGCCGTGGGCGTTCCGCCGAGCCTCGCCCGGTCGCGGGCGGCACAATGTTTCACGTGAATCCAGACCCGGGCGCGCAGATCCACTCCACCGACCCGTTCGCGGCGCCGGCCGCGCAACGCTCGCCGGTACGCCGGCTGCGCGGACGGCTGGCCGCGCCGGTGACGCTGTGGACCGCGCCCGGCCCGGCCGGGCTGACCGTCTCCTCCACGCTCGTGGCCGAGGGCGAGCCGGACCGGCTGCTCGGCCTGGTCGATCCGGAGTCGGACCTGTGGGCGGCGGTCGAGGAGGCGGGACGGTTCGCGGTGGCCCCGCTGGGCCCGCAGCACCGGCAGCTCGCCGACCGCTTCGCGGGCCTGTTCCCGTCGCCCGGCGGCCTGTTCGCGCTCGACGCCTGGACCGAGACGCCGTACGGCCCGGTGCCCGCCGACGCCGGCGGGTGGGCGGGCTGCCGCCTGGACACCGCCCGTGAGTACGGCTGGGGTCTGCTGGTCGAGGCCACCATCGAGTCGGTGGACCTCCCCCGGGACACGTCCCCGTTGCTGCACTACCGGGGCCGCTACCACGACCTCCCCGCCTGACCCCTCGCTCCGGCGGCGACCGGTTAGCGGAGTGACGTGGGTCACTGGGCGCAGTGGGGGTGCCGTTCGGCGCAGCCGTTCGCCGCCCGGCGGCGGAGCCTTCCCGGGCCGGGAGCGCGCTCTCTACCGTGCGCGAAACTCCCCCACGCCTGCGAAGGTGGTGATCCACAGATGTCCACGGACACTCCCGCGTCCGCACCCGCCGAGTCGGCGGCGGAACGGTACCTCGCCGTCCAGCGGTCGGACGAGTTCGCCGGGTTGCGTCGCGCGCTACGCGGCTTCGTCTTCCCGATGACCGTCGCGTTCTTCCTGTGGTACGCGCTCTACGTCATCCTCTCCGCGTACGCGCGGGGATTCATGGGCACGAAGCTGATCGGCAACATCAACGTCGCCCTGGTCTTCGGCCTGCTCCAGTTCGTCTCCACATTCGTCATCGCCTGGCTCTACTCGCGGTTCGCCAACCGACGGATCGACCCGGTCGCCGACCGGATCCGCGACGAGATCGGGGAGGTGACCCATGAACACGGTCCTCGCGGCTGAGGCGGGCAGCACCACCGCCCGGAACCTCACCATCACGCTGTTCCTGGTCTTCGTGGCGATCACGCTGGCGATCACCGTCTGGGCCAGCCGGCAGACCAAGACCGCCACCGACTTCTACGCCGGCGGCCGGTCGTTCTCCGGTTTCCAGAACGGCATGGCGATCGGCGGCGACTACATGTCGGCGGCGTCCTTCCTGGGCATCGCCGGCATCATCGCGCTCTACGGCTACGACGGCTTCCTCTACTCGATCGGCTTCCTGGTCGCCTGGCTGGTGGCGCTGCTGCTCGTGGCCGAGTTGCTGCGTAACTCCGGCCGGTACACGATGGCGGACGTCCTGGCGTTCCGGATGCGGCAGCGGCCGGTGCGGACCGCGGCGGCGGTCTCCACCATCACGGTGTCGATCTTCTACCTGCTGGCCCAGATGGTCGGTGCCGGCGCGCTCGTCGCCCTGCTGCTGGGCATCAAGCCGGGAACCACTTTCCTCGGCATGGACGCCGACACCGCCAAGGTCGCCACCATCATCCTGGTCGGCGCTCTGATGGTCATCTACGTGACGGTCGGCGGCATGAAGGGCACCACCTACGTCCAGATCGTCAAGGCGTTCCTGCTGATGGGCGGCGCGCTGGCGATGACGCTGCTGGTGCTCGCCAAGTACAAGTTCAACCTCTCCTCACTGCTCGGTGACGCGGCCAGCGCCTCGGGCAAGGGGGCGGCGTTCCTGGAACCCGGGCTGCGCTACGGCGTGGAGACACCCGGCGACGCGCTGAAGACGTTCTACAGCAAGATGGACCTGCTCTCGCTGGGCATCGCGCTGGTCCTCGGTACGGCCGGCCTGCCGCACATCCTGATCCGCTTCTACACCGTGCCGACCGCGCGGGCGGCCCGTAAGAGCGTGCTCTGGGCGATCGGCATCATCGGCACGTTCTACCTGCTCACCCTGGCGCTCGGCTTCGGCGCGGCGGCGATCGTCGGCGGCCAGGCGATCACCGAGCAGGACAAGGCGGGCAACACAGCGGCACCACAGCTCGCCGAGGCGCTGGGGGTGGACTTCCTCGGCGGGGACCTGGGCGGCGCGACACTGCTGGCGATCATCGCGGCGGTCGCCTTCGCCACGATCCTCGCGGTGGTCGCCGGGCTCACCCTGGCGTCGTCGTCCAGCCTGGCGCACGACTTCTACGCCAACGTGATGAAGAACGGGCAGGCGTCGGAGCGGCAGGAGGTGAACGTCGCCCGGATCTCCGCGCTGGTGATCGGCGCGGTCTCCATCGTCCTGTCGATCTACGCGCAGAACCTGAACGTGGCGTTTCTGGTCGCGCTGGCGTTCGCGGTCGCCGCCTCGGGCAACCTGCCGGCGATCCTCTACAGCCTGTTCTGGAAGCGGTTCAACACCTCGGGCGCGGTCTGGGCGATCTACGGCGGCCTGCTCGCCGCCGTGGTGCTCGTCTTCTTCTCCCCGGTGGTCTCCGGCGCACCGACGGCGATGTTCCCCGACCACGACTGGCAGTGGTTCCCGCTGTCCAACCCGGGCATCATCTCGATCCCGTTCGGTTTCCTGTGCGGCTGGCTCGGCACGATCCTGTCCAAGGAGAGCGACGAGGAGAAGTACGCGGAGCTGGAGGTGCGCTCGCTCACCGGAGCCGGCGCGCACTGATCACCACGGTCGAGCGGGGCCCCTGCCTTACGCGGGGGCCCCGCCTCGCGTGTATAGGCTGACCGCCATGAAGGTCGCTCCCCGCTTCGGTACCGGACACCGCATCCTCGTCACCGGCGGAGCCGGTTTCGTTCCGTCCCACCTGGTCGACCGGCTCGTCGAGCGCGGCTGCGACGTCGTGGTGCTGGACAACTTCGTCACCGGGTCCAAGGACAACGTGGCCCACCTGCTGGACAGGCCGACCTTCACGCTCGTCGAGGCGGACATCTCCGACGGCCTGCCGCAGCACCCGGCGATGGCCGAGCGGTTCGACGCGATCCTGCACATGGCGTCCCCGGCCAGCCCCACCGACTTCGAGAAGCTGCCGGTGGAGATCCTCCGGGTCGGCTCGGTGGCCACTCTGGCGCTGTTGGAGCGGGCCACCGACGACGGTGCCCGGTTCCTGATGGCCTCCACCTCCGAGGCGTACGGCGACCCGAAGGAGCACCCGCAGCGCGAGACGTACTGGGGCAACGTCAACCCGATCGGCATCCGGAGCGTCTACGACGAGGCGAAGCGCTTCTCCGAGGCGGCCACCATGGCCTACCACCGGAGCCGGGGCACCGACACCGCGATCGTGCGGATCTTCAACACGTACGGTCCGCGGATGCGCCCGGACGACGGCCGGGCCATCCCGACGTTCATCTCCCAGGCGCTGCGCGGCGAGCCGATCACGGTGCACGGCACCGGCAACCAGACCCGCTCGATCTGTTACGTCGACGACCTGGTACGCGGCATCCTGCTGCTGCTCGACTCGACGGAGACCGGGCCGATCAACTGCGGCACCGAGCACGAGATGTCGATGCGGCAACTGGCCGAGACGATCGTGTCACTCACCGGAAGCGCGTCCGAGGTGAGCTACATCACTCGCGCCTCGGACGACCCGGAGATGCGCCGCCCGGACCTGACCCTCGCCCGCGAACTGCTCGGATACGTGCCGAGCGTCACGCCCGACGACGGCCTCCGGCGCACGATCGAGTATTTCCGCGGGCGGCTCGGGTACTGAACCGGACGGGGACGCGGCTGACATCGGCGCGCGTACGAGGGCGTCGGTGGCCCCGCCGACCTACCCTCGGTTACATGTCAGCGACCTCGTCTGCCGGCGCGCCGATCCCCCGACACCTGACCCGGGGCGCGGGCCGCGCCCCGGTTCCCGGCTCCGGCCGGGCCGCCACCGGTCGCGCCCGGCCCTCGGACACCAGGTGGTACCCCGCACACGACGAGGCGCCCCGCTCGGGCGGTCCCGGCGGCCCGGTGGGACCGACCGGTCCCGGTGGTCCGGGTGGCGGCGGTCCGGGCCGGCCCGGGCGGCGTGGCCCCCGGCCGCACTGGGGGCGCATCGGCCTGGTGGCCGGCGTCGCGGTGCTGGTGCTGGCGCTGCTCGGCGGCCTCGGCGCCTGGTTCTACGCCCGCAACCTGGACGACGACCTGGCGCGCACCGACCCATTCGCCGGGATCACCGGTGGGCGGCCGGCCAAGCAGGTCGAGGGCGCGTTCAACATCCTGCTCGTGGGCAGCGACTCGCGGGATCCGGACGCCCCGGTCGACGGAAGCGGCAAGTGGCGCGCGGACACCGTGATCGTCATGCACATCCCGGCCGACCACAAGCGCGCCTACCTGGTCTCGGTACCCCGCGACCTGTACGTGCCGATCCCGGAGAGCGCCGGGGCGTCCTGCGACTCCGGCTCGCGCAACAAGATCAACGCAGCGTTCGCGTTCGGCGGCCTGCCGTTGGCGGTGAAGACCGTCGAGTGCTTCACCGACGTACGGATCGACCACGTCATGGCGATCGACTTCGGCGGCTTCAAGGAGGTCACCGACGCCCTGGGCGGGGTGGATCTCAAGGTGGAGCGGACCATCACCTCGATCCACAAGCCGTACCGGACGTTCACCAAGGGCGTGAACCACATGAACGGCGCCGAGGCGCTGGACTGGGTCCGGCAGCGCAAGCAGTTCCCGGACGGCGACTTCGCCCGGATGCGGCACCAGCAGGAGTTCCTGAAGGCACTGATGGACAAGGCGGCGAGCACCGGGACGCTCACCAACCCGAAGAAGCTGAACGACTTCCTCCGGGCGGTGACCGCCGCCGTCACGGTCGACCAGGGATTCTCGTTGACCGACATGGCAGTGCAGTTCCGTAGCCTGCGGGGCGACAACCTGACGTTCGTCACCAGCCCGCACCTGGGCGGCCAGACCATCGACGGCCAGTCGGTGGTGGTCTCCGACCGGGAGAAGGCGCTGGCGATGTACAAGGCCATCGCCGCGGACCGGATGGCCGAGTGGATGCAGGCCAACCAGAAGGGTTCGGGCGACAACGCGGGCGGCTGACGCCGCCACGACATGACCGGTGTCGTGCCTCAGGACCTCGCCACCACCGAGGCCAACCGCCGACCGGCCCCTTACCCCTGCCCATTCGGCCACAACCCGAAGCTGTCGGAGGGTATTGACGGGAATTGCGCCCCTACGAGGTCGCAAAAACGGGAACAGATACGTAAAGTGGTCCCGCCCCCGATCACCGAGCTGGAGCACGAATGTCGGTCCAGACCAGCCGTCGCCCGCAGTCACCGGCACCCGGATCATCCGGCCGGGTCCCTCCGGTCATCCCCACACAGCCCGGTTCCGGCGGTCGCGGCCCCGGCGGTCCGAAGAAGGAGCGCACCAAGCGCAAGGACCCGCTCTGGGCGAAGCTCACGCTGGTGCTCGGCGCGGTGCTCATGGTGACCAGCGGCGTCGCGATCGTCGGCAGCAAGGCGGTCATCGGCCAGGCCACGAACAACATCGCCCAGCGCAACCTGCTCGGCGAGGCCGGCAAGACCGACGCCGAGGGCGGCAGCAGCCTCGAAGGCCCGATCGACATGCTGCTGCTCGGCGTGGACGCGCGGGCCCGGTGGGCCGCCGACGACGTCCGGTCGGACACGATCATCATCCTGCACATCCCGGCCAGCCACGACCAGGCCTACCTGATCTCGATCCCCCGGGACACCGAGGCCCGCATCCCGGCCTTCGAGAAGAGCGGCTACCCGGGCGGCGTCGACAAGATCAACGCCGCGTTCTTCCACGGCGCGCAGAAGGGCGGCGGCTGGGAGGGCGGTGCCCAGCTCATGGCCAAGACGATCAAGGGCATGACCGGCATCAGTTTCGACGGCGCCGCGATCATCAACTTCGGCGGCTTCAAGAACGTCATCGACGCGATCGGCACGATCAACATCTGCGTGACCCAGGACGTCTCGTCGCTGCACATGTCGTACGTCGACGGCAAGCCGATGTGGAACGCGGACGCCAAGAAGACCGGCAAGAGGATGAAGCCGGTGAGCTACGAGAAGGGTTGCCAGGAGATGGAGGGGTGGCAGGCGCTGGATTACTCCCGGCAGCGCAAGACACTCCGCAACGGCGACTACGACCGGCAGCAGAATCAGCAGCAACTGATCAAGGCGATGGCGAAGAAGGCGACCCAGAGCGGGACGTTGACCAACCCGATCAAGCTGAACGCGCTGATCAAGGCGGCCGGCGAGGCGTTCGTCCTGGACACCGGCGCGATCTCGATCGAGGACTTCATCTTCACCATGAAGGGCGTGACCGGCAACGACCTGGTCATGCTCCGTACCAACGGCGGCACGTTCAACGGCAACGGCGAACGGGAGCTCCTGAACGAGGTCAGCATGGAGATGTTCCGGGCGGTGAAGAACGACAAGCTGGCCGAGTTCGTGGTGAACAATCCGGACGTCCTCTCCACCCGAAAATGACCTGCTGACCTGCTGACCTGCGCGAAAGCGCCATCGGCCGGCCGATCCCCTAGTAGCCTGACGTGAGCGGGTCTCATGTCGCGGCTACGGGGGGATCGTCACGTCCAGGCCAGCACGGAACCGACGCGGGCGGGGTGGACCCGCCCGCTGGGCGCGGTACCTGCTCGGCGCCGGGCTCGTCCTGGTCCTGCTCGCCACGCTCGGCGTCGCCGGGCTGCACTGGCTCACCTCGCGCTACGACCGCACGGTGGCCAAGGAGCAACTGCTCGACCCGGCCGCCCGGAAGAAGCGGACAGACCTGGACGGCGCGCTCAACTACCTGCTGATCGGCTCGGACCACCGGCCCGGCGCGAACCCGGAGGACCAGCGCTCCGACACCATCCTGATCGTGCACGTGCCGGCCGGGATGCGGCAGGCGTACCTGATCTCCGTGCCGCGCGACCTGCTGGTCGCGCTCCCCGCGGCACCCGGTTTCCCCGGCGGCCCGGACAAGGTCAACGCCGCGTACGAGCACGGCGGCGGCGGTGAGGGCGGCGCACGGCTGCTCAGCACCACCCTGAGCCGGCTCACCGGCATCCGCTTCGACGGCGCGGCCCTCGTCGACTTCGCCGGCTTCAAGCAGGTGATCGACCAGCTCGGCGGCATCCGGATGTGCGTGGACACGCCGGTACGTTCGATCCACACCCGGCACCAGTTCGACACCGGCTGCCAGCAGATGGACGGCGCGCGGACGCTCGACTACGTGCGGCAGCGCTACGACCTGCCCGGCGGCGACTACGACCGGCAGCGGCACCAGCAGCAGATGCTGCGGGCGGTGCTCGACCGCGCGGGTGAGACGCGGCTGCGCAGCGACCCGGTCAAGCTGGACCGGGTGTTGCGCGCGGCCGGCGGGGCGCTGACCGTGGACACCAACGGCGTACCCCTGGACGAGCTGTTGTTCGCGCTGCGCGGCCTGCCCGCGGACGCTCTGCGCGGGGTGCGGGTGCCCTCCTACCCGCAGACCATCGACGGCGTCTCGTACGTGGTGCTGGACAACGGCGGCGGCGGGCTGTTCACCGCGCTGCGCGACACGCGCGTGCCGGAATGGGCCGGTGCCAACCCGCGCTGGGTCACCCGGCTCTGAGCCGCGTGGGCGACTAGGCTTGGGGACCGTGTTCGGAGCCTCACTACCCAGCGTGCCCGCGTCGGCCGTGCCCGACGACGTCTACCTGCTCGACGTCCGCGAGGACGACGAGTGGGCCGCCGGCCACGCGCCGGCCGCCCATCACCTGCCGATGACCGAGCTGCCCGCCCGGCTCGCCGAGATCCCGCAGGACCGAGACGTCGCGGTGATCTGCCGCTCGGGCGGACGTTCCGCCCAGGTGGTCGGTTACCTCATGCGCAACGGCTGGGACCAGGTGCGCAACGTCGACGGCGGGATGGGCGACTGGGCCGCCGCCGGCCGTCCGGTGGTCACCGACGACGGGCAGCCGGGCCGGGTCGCCTGAGCCGGTGACGCGGCCATGACCGTCCCTCTGGTCTTCGCCCATCGCGGCGCCTCGTACGACCTGCCGGAGCACACGCTCGCCGCCTACCTGCGCGCTCTCGACGAGGGCGCGGACGGGCTGGAGTGCGACGTCCGGCTGACCCGCGACGGGCACCTGGTCTGCGTGCACGACCGCCGGCTGGACCGGACCAGCAACGGCCGTGGACTGGTCAGCGCGCGGACGCTCGCCGAACTGGAGGCGCTCGACTTCGGCTCCTGGCACCGGGCCACGACGCTCGCCGAGGACGACGTGCCGCTCGACGAGTCGCACACCCGGCTCCTCACGCTGGAGCGACTGCTCGACGCGGTGCTGGCCGCCGGGCGGCCGGTCCGGCTGCTGATCGAGACCAAGCACCCGTCGCGCTACCGGGGCGACGTCGAGCGCCGCCTGGTCGAGATGCTGCGCCGGTACGAGCTGGCCGAGCCTCGCCCCGACCATCCCGTCCAGGTGACCGTGATGTCGTTCTCGCCGCTCGCCGTACGCCGGATCCGGGAACTCGCCCCGGCGCTGCCCACCGTGCTGCTGCTGGAGATGCTGCCGCGTCTGCTGCCGCTGGGCCGGCTGCCGTTCGGCACCCGGATCGCCGGTCCCGGCGTGGAGCTCGTCCGGGCCCGCCCACGGCTGGTTCCCGCGCTGCGCGCCGCCGGCAACTCGGTGTACGTCTGGACCGTCAACGAGCCGGAGGACCTGGAACTCGTGCTCGCAGCCGGCGTGGACGGGGTGATCACGGACCGGCCGGCCCACGCGCTGGCCCGGTTGGGCCGGTGAGTCCCGTCGATCGGTACCGGGGACGGCCGACCGGCCGGGGGTGTCCCCGACGCGAACGGCGCGGCACACTCGGGACATGCCGGAGCGAACCGACTACCCCGCCTTCATCGCCGGCCACACCGCAGTGATCAATATGATCAACTCGGGCGAGTCCGGTCTCGCCGTGCTCAGCCAGCTGCTCCGCGAGGTCGAACCGGCGGTCGGCGCGGCCGGGCTGGTCTTCGTGGAGTTCACATCGGCCGGAGGGCGGGTGATCGCGGCGACCGGCCGCGCCGAGTTCGTCCTCGGCCGCCCGCTGCCCGCCACCGACCCGGCCACCGTCTGCCTGCTCGCCGGCCCGCCGGTGCGGGAGGTCCGGGTCGACGCGATCCCTGGTGCGCTCGCCGACGAGGTCGCCGGCCGGGGCCTCTGCCGGATGATCGTGGCGCGCGCCGAGATCGGCGGGCTCACAGTCGGCAGCCTGCACGCGCTCTACCCGCTGGGCGAGCCGCTGCAACCCGCGCAACGCGCCGTCATCGGCTACGTCGCCGCGTGCGTCGCCCACATGTACGGCGACCAGACCGGCCTGCCCGTGCACGGGGACGGCCCGGTCGTGGCGGCCCTCGCCGACGGACTGGCGGTGGTGGACCGGGACGGGCGGGTCCGGCTGTGGAACCCGGCCGCCGTCGAGGTGACCGGCCGCCCCGCGGACGAGGCGCTGAGCCGTCCGCTGCCGTTCCCGCTGCCGCCGCCCGGCCAGGTGCTCGACCACCGGCTGCCCGACGGCCGCTGGCTGCGGATCACCTCCGGCGAGCTGCCCGGCCCGAACGCGCTGCGGGTGGTCAGCTTCCGCGACACCACCGACCAGCAGCGGCGCGACCACGACCGGGATCTGTTCGTCGCGGTGACCAGCCACGAGCTGCGCACCCCGGTCACTGTGATCAAGGGGTACGCGGACACGCTCACCGATCACTGGGACTCGCTCAGCGACGGCGACCGCAGGCAGGCCGCCCGGATCATCGGCCAGCGCGCCAACGAACTGGCCCGCCTGGTCGACCGCCTGCTGACCGCCGCCACCGAGAACCGTCCCGGCGGTGAACCCGCGGCACCGTTCGACCTGGTCGAGGCGCTACGCGCGGCGGTGGCGGACCTACCGGCGGACGTCCGGCACCGGGTCGTGCTCGCCCTGCCCGCCGACCTGCCCAAGGCGCTCGGCGACCGGCGCAGCCTCGCCACGGTGCTCACCGAGCTGGGCACCAACGCCGGGAAGTACTCGCTGCCGGGCACCCCGATCGAGATCACCGCCGAGGCGAACGAGGGGACCGTCTCGTTCCGGGTGGCCGACCGGGGCATCGGCATCCGGCCGGAACACGTGGAGCGGGCCTTCGACCGGTTCTGGCAGGGGGAGTCCGGCGACCGCCGCCGGTATCCCGGCGCCGGGCTCGGTCTCTACCTCGTCCGCCAGATCGTTGAACAGCAGAATGGATGGGTATCCCTCCGGCCCAGAGCCGGTGGCGGTACGGTCGCAGAGGTGCGGCTGCCCCGGGGTTGACCGGGCGCTCCCAGGCGGGGAAGGAACGACGTGTCGACTGGTCCGGCCGAACGGTCGTGGTGCGTGGTGGTGCCCCACGACGCCACCGGCGCGCGCCTGGCCCGGCACCGGCTCGCCGACGAGCTGACCGGTGTCGTACCCCCGGTCCTGGTGGCCGACCTGGTCGCGGTCCTGGCGGAACTGGTCGGCAACGCGGTCCGGCACGCCGACGCGCTGCCCGGCGGCGTGGTGCGGGTCGCCTGGCGCCTGCGCCCGACCGAGCAGGGGCCGAGTGTCGAACTCCGGGTCACCGACGGCGGATCGTGCGCCGGCCCGTGCATGCGTACCGCCGCGCCGGACGCGGCGGACGGGCGGGGACTGCACATCGTCGCCGGGCTCGCCAGCGGCTGGGGCGTGGAACGCGACGGCCTGGGCCAGAGCGTGTGGGCACGGTTCGACCCGGTCCCGGTGCAGCGGGCGGACCTCGTCGCCGCCGGCTGACACACGGCGGGCGGGTCCGGCCCCCACCGCCGAGACCCGGCATCTAGGCTGTCTCGCCATGGGCGAGCGGAGCGGAGCGGGCGCATGAGCAAGCGTCGGAAGAACCAGCGGGCCGTCGAGGCCACCCCGAAGCGGGAGAAGGTGCGCGACGTCTTCGTGCCCCGGCCGTTCGAGGGCCTCACCGACGAGCCGGAGTGGATCGCCCTGCGCGAGCTGGTCCCGGCCGCGTCCGCGCCGCTGCGGCTCACCCCGGAACTGATCGAGGAGTACGGCGACCGGCCGGTCACGCTGGCCACGGTGCTGCCGATGGCCACGCCGGCGATGACCAAGCCGGACGGGCGGGTCTTCATCGGCCTGCAACGGCACCAGCAGTCCGGCGATGTCTCCCGGGACCTGGCCGACGCGCTGATCTCCGCGCTGCGCACCGAGCCGGGCGGCCAGGTGAGCGTGCCACCGTTGCCCGGGCCGGGCCCCCGCCTCCAGGACATCCTGGTGGACGGCCCGCTGGAGATCAGCATGCACGACGGGTTCGACTTCTGGCTCGACCCGGGCGCCGCCGACGACCCGAACGTCCAGGCGTCCCTGGAACGGGCCAACTCGGCGATCTACCCGACCGTGAAGCTGGCCGCCGCGCCGGCCGCGTACTGGTGCCAGGTGTCGGAGAAGGCCCACGTGCGCCTGGTCCTGCCGGAGGACGAGGACGCCGCGCTGGACGCGCTGTCCCGGCTCGCCGCGGCGGGCGCGCTGACGCTCGGCGACGACACGAAGTTCGCGGGCATGTTCCGGGCGCACGGTCGCCTCGCGCCGGTCTGGGACCTGCCGGAGGACACCCCGGCAGGCGAGTGGGAGGCGCCGGTGGCGGAGTTCGCCAAGCGCTACGCCGAGGCGGTCGCGGGGCGGGAGCCGCTCGACGCGGCCGGCCGCCGGGCCCGCCAGGGCCTGCTCGGCCGCCAGCTGACGCTGCGCTGACGTCTCTGGGTCAGGCGGCCCCGCCCTTCTGGCGCACCAGCGGGCAGGACATGCAGCGCGGGCCGCCCCGCCCGGAGCCCAGCTCCGACCCGGCGATGGCGATCACCTCGATGCCGGCTCGTTCCAGTTGCGCGTTGGTCTCCACGTTGCGCTCGTACCCGACGCACAGCCGGGGCGCGAGCGCGAGCGTGTTGTTGCCGTCGTCCCACTGCTCGCGTTCGGCGGTGACCGGGTCGAGGCCGGTGTCGATCACCCGGAGCTGGTCGAGGTCCATCGCGTCGGCGGCGGCCCGCAGGAACGGCGCCGGGCCGTCGACCCGCAGATCGTCGCCGTCCGCGCCGGCGATGACCGTGTACGCGGACAGCTCGTCGGCGACGTTCGCGTACATCAGCACGGCGTCGACGTCGACCATCGTGCAGATCGTGTCCAGGTGCATGGTGGCGCGCTCCTGCGCGATCGGCACCACCAGGATGGTGTGCGCCAGCCCGGCCGCGAACACCTGCCGGGCCAGCCGTTCCGCGCCGGCCGGTGTGGTGCGTTCGCCGACGCCGACGGCGAGCACCCCGGGCGCGAGCAGCAGCACGTCGCCGCCCTCCAGGTGCTCCAGCCGGGGGTGGTAGACGAACTCGGTGCCGGCGAAGCGCGGGTGGTAGCGGTAGATCGCGTCGGTGAGCGTCGTCTCCCGCCGCCGGGCCGGCATGGCGAGGCTCGTCACACCGACCCGGTCGCCGATCCAGACCGACGAGTCGCGGGTGAAGAGCAGGTTCGGCAGCGGGTCGATGACGAAGTCGTGCCGGTCCATGAGCGTCCAGACCAGACCGCCGGGACGGTCGGCGCCGATCCGCAGTTCCTCGTGGGCGAGCCCGGCGGTGAGCACGTCGGCCAGCCCGGCCGGGTCGAGGTACGCCAGGTGGTCGGCGACCCGCCGCCGCAGGGTGTGGCCGAGCCGGCGGGACCGCAGCACCTGGTCGGTCAGCTCGGCCCGGGCGTCCGTCACGGCGAGCGTCTCGACCAGCAGGTCGGCCAGATAGAGCACCTCGACTCCGCGGGACCGCAACGCCGCCGCGAACGCGTCGTGCTCCTCCTGCGCGCGTCCCACCCATGGGATGGCGTCGAACAGGAGGCTGTCGTTGTTGCGTGGGGTGAGGCGGGCCAGTTCCGGTCCCGGACGGTGCAGCAGCACCGTCCCGAGCCGGGCGACTTCGCTGTCCACATAGTGGGTCACCCTCGCAGCCTAGGGCAGGCTTGCGCACCATCTGGAAGAGAAGTGAGGATGAATATGGCATTCATCCGCACTCACTCCGGCGGTCCAACTTGCCGAGCCCCCGGGGGCGCAACGTAGGGTAGTGGAGACATAACTTCGAGAGACCTTTTGCCGGAGGTCGCGATGACTGTCTTTCCCGCTCGTCGAGCCGTACCGGGCAGGGCACTGCCGCCCCGCACGGTGCCGCACTCCCGGGTCGAGCCCACCTCGGTGCTCGAGCCGGCCCGATCGACTCCATTGGAGTGGGCCCGGCGTCGCCGGGCGGAGCGGGGGGCCCGCCGGTTGGAAGCGGCAGGGGCCCGCGCCCTGGGTCAGCTCGACCATCTCGGTCCCGCCTGGCACGTCATCGAGTGGCCCCGGACGGACCCGGCGGACATGCTGCTCGACCGCGGCCGCGACGACCGGGCCGGATTCCTGGCCATCGGCCCGAGCGGTCTGTTCGCGGTCACCATCGCCGACCACGGCCGGGCCCGGGTGCTCGTGGCCGCAGACGTGGTCCAGATCAACGGCAAGCGCCCGCCGTACGTGGCGGAGGCGCGCCGGGACGCCAAGCGGGCCAGCAAGGCCCTCTCCGACGCGGTCGGCCTGCCGATCCCGGTCACCCCGGTGCTGACGTTCGTCGGCTCCGGGGTGATCAGCGTCTACGGCCTGCCGAAGGACTGCCTCATGGCCACCCATCGCGAGCTGGACCGCCTGCTCGTGGCCGGTGGAAACCGGATCAGTCCGGCCACCGCCGAGAAGCTCTCCCGCGTCGCGCAGGCGCCCGCGACGTGGTTCAACGGCACGTACCGTCCAACCGCCGACTACCGGTGGTATGACGAGGGCCGAACGGCCGCTGACAAGCGGGCCGCCCGCCGGTAACGTCTCCGGCGACGCCACGCGGCCCACGGCACCGCCCCCGACTGGTTCCGCCGGTCCGCGCCGTCGCCGGCCGCCCGGCAGCCGATGCTTCCGCCGCACCGACCGGCTAGCGTGGACAGACCGTCGGTGTACATAGGAGGCGCGGTGGCCCACGTCGAACTCTCACTCTCGGAAGTGTTCGCGCCCGCGGCATCCACCGAGCAGGAGTCCGACAACTTCGGGCAGTGGTCCGGCATGGTCTCCCGGGCCGCCGAGCCGTGCCTGCTGATCGACGCCGACACCACTGTCGTGGCGATCTCCTCGTCCGGCTGTGACCTGCTCAGCCTGGGCGCCCCGGAGGACGTGATCGGTCTGCCGCTGCTGGAGGGCGGCCTGCGCCTGGTCGACTTCACGGCGAGCCCGAGCGAGCTGACCGAGCAGGAGACCGACAAGATCCCGCCACTGCTCGCGCTGCACTCGGAACGGCTCGCCCGCGGCCTGCTGCGCGTGCAGGGGCCCGGCTCCGACGCCGGCCGGACGGTCGACGCCATCTCCACACCGGTGCTCACCGACGGCGCGGTGGCCGGCTCGCTCACCTTCCTCTCCGCGGTCTGACCCGCGCCGGACCCGCAACACTTCACCCGGGCCGGTCGTCCGCCTACGATGGCCTCGGCCCCACCCCAGGACGACATCCCTCGATGCCCGAGGACGCCTCCGTGCCCCGCACCCGACACCCCGGACGCCGCCACCGCCCGCTGGCGCTGCTCACGCTGCTCGCGCTCGCCGCCTGCGGCACCCCGCCCGAGCTGAACACGCCGCCCGTCGCCATCACAACCGTCCCGGACCCGTCGGCGTCCACCACGCCCACCCCGGCCGCCGCACCGGTCACGCCGCCCGCGCCGACGCTCTCCCCGTCCGCGCCGGCCTCGGCGGCACCCTGCCGGGGACGGCCGTCCGGCGACCGGATCGTCGCGCTGCTGCGCGGATCCGCAGGCGTACTGCCCCGCGACGTCCGGGTCACCGTGGCTACCGGTCCGCTCTGCGCCGAGGGCTGGCAGTACACAGTGCTGGCGGTCACCGGGCACGAGGAGTTGCAGGTGGTCACGCGCGGCGAGAGCGGCACGCCGAGGCTGGTCACCGCCGGCACGGACGTGTGCGGCGTCGAGGTGCGGACCGTGGCGCCGGTCGGCATCCGCACCCTGGCCTGCGACGGCACGCCGGGTGCGTAGGCTGGTCGGCATGCCGGGAACACCGCCGACCCGCTTCGTCTACCTGGGCCCCGAGGGCACCTTCGCCGAACAGGCCCTGCGAACAGTGCCCGCCGCCGAGCGCGGGGACCGTACACCCGCCCGCAGCGTCGGCGAGGCGCTCGACGCGGTACGCGCCGGGGAGGCCGACGCGGCGCTGGTGCCGCTGGAGAACTCCATCGGCGGCGCGGTCGGGGTGACGCTCGACGAACTGGTCGAGGGCGACCCGCTGGTGATCACCCGAGAGGTGGTCCTGCCGGTGGAGTTCGTGCTGGCCGCCCGCACCGGCACCACACTGACCGACGTGGGCTCCGTCGCGGCCCACCCGCAGGCGTCCACCCAGTGCCGGGGCTGGCTGCGGGAGCACCTGCCCGACGCCACAGTGGTCGACGTGCTCTCCAACGGCGCCGCCGCGGCCGGTGCGGCGAGCGGCGAGTACGACGCCGCCATCTGCGCCCCGATCGGCGCGACCCGGCACCGGCTGGCAGTGCTCGCCGACAAGATCGCCGACCACCCGGACGCGGTGACCCGGTTCGCGCTGGTGTCCCGCCCCGGCCCGCCCCCGCCGCCCACCGGCGACGACCTCACCTCGCTCGCGGTGTGCCTCGCCCACGACCGGGTGGGCGCGCTGCTGGCGGTCCTGATGGAGCTGGCGGTGCGCGGCGTCAACATGACCCGGATCGAGTCCCGCCCGACCGGCGAGGCGCTCGGCCGCTACGTGTTCTTCCTGGACTGCGCCGGGCACGTCGCCGACGTACGCCTCGGCGAGGCGTTGCAGGGGCTGCGCCGGGTCTGCGCGGACGTGCGGTTCCTGGGGTCGTACCCCCGGCACCGCTGGAGCACGGCGGCGGGTGACCAGCAGGCACCGGCGCCGCCCGGCCTGACCGACGCCGACTACGCCGACGCGGCGGCCTGGGTGGCGCGGCTGCGATCCGGCGAGCTGAGCTGACCGGCCCGGGACGACCTCGGCGGACGCCCCGGGCACCGGAGGTCTACTGCAGCAGGCCGCCGAGCATGCCGCCCTGCTGCTGGGAGCCGCTGCCGGCTACCGGAGGCTCCTCCGACGGCTGGACCACGACGAAGCCCTGACCGGCGAAGCTCATCGTGAACGCCTCACCGGTGCTGCGGCCGAGCAGCGTGCCCAGGCCGAGCTGCTCGGCGCGGTGGTAGCCGGTCTGGAGGTTCGCCGACCAGCAGACCGCCGCCTGCGGGTCCACGTACGTCGGCGCGTCCACGTTGAGCACCACAGGGGTGCCCTTGGTGGTGACGGCGATCCGACCGTGGCCGGTGAAGACGCAGTTGAACAGGCCGGACGAGGACGCGAACCCGGCGCCGCCGACCATCTTGATGTCGTACTGGAGCGTCGAGTCGAACGCCAGCACGCTGGAGCCGTTGATGGACAACGCGTCGCCCGGCTCCAGGTCGATGACGTGCACGTCCTTGGCGAAATCGGCGAGGAAGACGTCGCCGTGCCCGGAGACCTTCATCAGCGGCACGCCCTCACCGGTGAGCCGCTGCTTGATGAACTTGCCGATGCCGCCGGAGCCGAGGGCCTGGAACTGGACCTGCCCCTGGTAGGCGACCATCGACCCGACCCGGGCCATCGCCTCGCCGTTCAGTTCGATCTTCAGCATCTTGGAGTTCTGCAACCGCATGCCCGGCTGCTGGGACTCCTTCTCAAGGTTCTCCGCGGAGAACAGCGCGCTGCGCATGGGTTTTCCTCCTGCATCAGGTTCTGCCTGATCCGCAGGTTAGGGGACCGGCGCAACCACCGGGATCAGCCGGGTGGGGAGGCGCCGGAGGCCGATCAGCCCCAGCCCAGGGCGTGCAGGCGCTCGTCGTCGATGCCGAAGTGGTGAGCGATCTCGTGCACCACTGTCACCGCCACCTCGTCGACGACGTCGTCGTCGGTGTCGCAGATCGCCAGGATCGGGTTGCGGTAGATCAGGATGCGGTCGGGCAGCACGCCGGAGTAGTCCCAGCCGCGAGAGGTGAGCGCGTGCCCCTCGTACAGGCCGAGCAGGTCCTCACCCGGCGGCGGGTCGTCCTCCACCAGGATGACCACGTTGCTCATCAACCCGAGCAGTTCCTCGGGCACCTCGTCGAGCGCCTCGCCGACCAGTTCCTCGAACCGGTCCCGGCTCATCTCCACGGCCACGCGGCCCGGTCACTTCCTCCCGGTCGGGCACACCGCACGGCGAGGGCGTCCCGCAGGACACCCCCGCCGTGCCGTACGCGATGTCAGGCGAGACGGGCGTCCAGCGTGATCTGGGCGCCCGGCGACAGCAGCCGAGAGATCGGGCAGTTCTCCTTGGCCGCCTCGGCGAGCTTGGTGAACTCGGCCTGGTCGATGCCCGGGACCTGGCCCACGGTCTCCAGGTCGATGCGGGTCACGGTCATGCCGGCGTCGGTCTTGTCGAAGTGCACCTTGGCGGTGGTCTCCACCGCCGTCTCCTGCGCGCCGGCGTCGGCGAGCTGCTTGGAGAGAGCCATCGAGAAGCAGCCGGCGTGCGCGGCGCCGATCAGCTCCTCGGGGTTGGTGCCCTCGCCCTCCTCGAAGCGCGACTTGAAGGAGTAGTTGCCGGACAGGCCGCCCTTGCCGGTGCGGACGGTGCCGGACCCCTCGGTGAGGTTGCCCTGCCAGCGAGCGGATGCGGTACGGATAGGCATGGCACCGACGCTAACCGAAAGCGGGCCGCCCCGCACCGGACCTCGGGTCGCGACTCCGGCCGGCGGGAGCGGGCTGTGCCATGATTCGACGCAGGCCCGCGCACGGGAAGGGTGGCCATGTCGCAGGATCTCCCCGTTCCCCGACAGGACAAGCGAATCCCCATGCAGGACAACAGGTCCGACGACACCACGATCGTCGAGTGGGGGGACGCCGAGCCGGAGTCGTCCGGCCGGGCCGCGCGCTCGCTCGCCGCGTTGGGCCGGGACCGTCGCCTGCCGCCGGTGCTCGCCGGGCTGGGCGCGGTGGCCGCGATCGCCTCGCTGATCGGCGAGTGGCTGGCGATCACGGTGCCGGCCGAGAACCGGGGCGACGACGGCCCCACGCAGCTGACCAGCGGGATCTCCGAGATCGGCGGGTTCGGCACGGCGTACCTGGTGGGCCTGCTCGGATTGTCGGTCGTGGTGGGGCTGGCGCTGCGCGGCGCCCCGGCGGTACGGCAGCACGCCCGGCTGGCCGGGCTGGGTCTCGCGGCGGGCGTGCTCGGGGTGCTCGTCGCGACCGCCACCTCCCTCGAACAGCTGGCCCGGCGCATCCTGTTCTTCGTCGGCGAGCAGCGCCTGGAGGTCGCGCACGGACGCGGCCTGGTCAGCGCGTTCGGAGCGGTCGCCCTGCTGGCGGCCGCACTGCACCTGGCCGGACGTTCGGCCGGCGAGTCGCCTGCCGACGGGGAGCCGGACGACGACCGGCCCGAGCGCCGCCGGGCGGACACCGACGACGTGCCGCCGGCCCCGGCGGACCTGACGGTGCAGCCCACGGCGCCGTTCGCCGGCCCCGAACGGTCGTACTGAGCCAGGTCCGGCAGCGCGTCCGGCGGCCACCGGAGCTTCGCCCGCGATTCGCCGGAAAGCCGTGGTTGCCGCCCGTTCCGCGAGATACGGTTGCTGCCCGCCGTCCCATGGTCGCGGCACCGAGGACCTGGTCGGCCGGCGTGACGGCGGCGGGCGAAGGAGGAACCATGACCCGCCCGGGACTGCCCAAGCTGATCGCCACCGACCTCGACGGCACGCTCGTCCGCAGCGACGAGACCGTCTCCGCGTACACCCACCGGGTGCTGGACCGGGTGCGGTCCGCCGGGATTCCGGTGGTCGGCGCGACCGGCCGCGGACCGCGCCTGACCGAACTCACCCGCAACGACATCCGGGCGGCCGACTTCCTGGTGATGGCCGGTGGCGGCCGGGTGGTGGACCAGAGCGACCCGGAGGGGCCCCTGGTGCTGCGGGACGAGCGGCTGCCCGGCGAGGTGCTGGCCCGCATCCTCACCGACCTGGAGGCGGCGGTCGGCCCGCTCACCGTGATGGTGGAGGCATCGGACGAGCACGAGGCGCCGCTCTGGGGCGACTACCACCCCAGCTGGCCCTACCCGGACCGGTTCGAGGCGCGCAGCCGGGTCGATTGCTTGTCCTGCGACGTGATCAAGGCGTTCGCGCGTACCGCCGACCACCACGTGGACGAACTGCTGGCCGCCGCGCGGGCGATCGTGCCGCCGGACGTGGCCACGCTCACCCAGGCCGGGCTCAGCTTCGTCGAGATCTGCCCGCCCCGGACCGACAAGGCCAGCGGGCTGAGCGTCGTCGCCGAGCGGCTCGGCGTCGACCCGGCCGACGTCCTGGTCTTCGGTGACCAGCCGAACGACCTGCCGATGTTCGACTGGGCGGGATGGGCCCGGGTGGCGGTGGCGAACGCCCACCCGGAGGTTCGCGCCGCGGCGGACGAGATCACCTTGCGCAACGACGAGGACGGGGTCGCGGTCTACCTGGACCGGCTACTCTCCCGGTGATGGAAGATCCACCTCGGCTCGTCGCCTCCGACATCGACGGCACGCTGCTGCGCGACGACCGGACGCTCAGCCCGCGTACCGCCGCGGTGCTGGCCCGCATCAACGCCGCCGGCACCCCGGTGGTCCTGGTCACCGGCCGTCCGATCCGCTGGCTCCAGATGGTGTACGAGCAGCTCACCGAGCCGCTGCCGGCGATCTGCGCCAACGGTGCGGTGGTGTACGACCCGGTCACCGACCAGGTGCTGCGCGCCGACCCGCTCGCCCCGGAACTGCTGGCGGAGGTGGCCCGGCGGCTACGCGCCGAGGTGCCCGGGGTGAGCCTCGCGGTGGAGATCGTGGACAGCCGGCAGATGCGGCACGAAGTGCAGTACCCGCTGCGCTGGGACGCCGACCGCGATGCGATCCGGGCGGTCGAGTCGCCCGAGGAACTGCTGGCCGCGCCCGCGGTGAAGCTGCTGGCGCGGGCCGGTGAGCAGGATCCGGACGTCTTCGTGCGAGTGGTGGCGGGCGCGCTGAAGGGGCTGGCCGAGGCGACCCACTCGTCGTACAGCGGGCTGATCGAGATCTCGGCGGCCGGCGTGACCAAGGCGGCCGGCCTCGCCTGGTACGCGGAGCGGCTGGGCGTGCACGAGCGGGACGTGCTGGCCTTCGGTGACATGCCCAACGACGTGCCGATGCTGGCCTGGGCCGGACGTGCGGTGGCAGTCGCCAACGCCCACCCGGCCGTACGGGAGATCGCACACGAGGTCACCGGGCCGAACACCGAGGACGGCGTCGCGGCGTACCTGGAGAAGGTCTTCGAGCTGGACTGACCGGCCGGGGCGCGTGACGCGCCCCGGCCGGCGGGGTTACAGGTACTGGCCGGGGGCGTGGCCCTCGTTGTTGCCGGGCATCCCCGGCATGCCCGGCATCATCCCGGCCGGGCCGCTCGGCAGCGCCTGGCGGCCGGACCGCATCTGCTCCAGCTGGACCCGGGCGGCCATCTGCTGGGCCACCAGCGCGGCCTGGATGCCGTGGAACAGCCCTTCCAGCCAGCCCACCAGCTGGGCGTGGGCGATGCGCAGCTCGCCCTCGCTCGGCGCCTGCTGCTCGGTGAACGGCAGCGAGATCCGCTCCAGTTCCTCGCGCAGCTCGGGCGCGAGTCCCTCCTTCAGCTCGACGATCGAGCGCTCGTGGATCTCCCGCATCCGGTGCCGGCTCGCGTCGTCGAGCGGCGCCGCCTTCACCTCCTCCAGCAGCTGCTTGATCATGCTGCCGATCCGCATCACCTTGGCCGGCTGCTCGACCAGACGGGTCGGGTCCTCGCCCTTGCCCTCGTCGGTCTGCACCGTGCCGACCGGGCGGCCGTCCGGCCCGACCACCACCACGGTGCCGGGGATGCCATCGTTGGCCTGTTCGTCGTCGTGTGCGGCGGAGTGCGCTTCGGTCATGGCACCCATCTTTACCCACGCCGGCCGCGTGCACGCGGCCGGACCGGGTGACGCTACCGTCGCCGCATGCTCTCCGACCCGCGCGAGGTGCTGACCCGCCCGTCCCCGCCCCCGGACGCCACGGTCTCCTACGGCGACCACCCGGACCAGTGCGCCGACCTGCGCCTTCCGGCCGGCGACGGGCCGCCCCGGCCGCTCGTGGTGGTGGTGCACGGCGGGTTCTGGCGGGTGGAGTACGACCGGACCCACACCGGCCCGATGGCGGCGGCGCTCGCCGCGCTCGGCCACCCGGTTGCGCAGATCGAGTACCGCCGGACCGGCGGGCCGGGCGGAGGCCGGCCGCACACGCTCACCGACGTCCGCGCCGGGATCGCCGCGCTGCCGGGACTCGCCGCCGCCGCGCTGCCCGGCCGGGTGGCACAGGTGCCGCCGATCCTGGTCGGTCACTCCGCGGGCGGGCACCTGGCCCTGTACGTGGCCGCGCACGCCCCGGAGACGGTCGGCGGGGTGCTCGCGCTGGCACCGGTGGCCGACCTCGCGCAGGCGTACCGGCTGGACCTGGACGGTGGGGCGGTGGCCGCGCTCCTCGGCGGCGGCCCGGACGACGTGCCGGACCGGTACGCGGCGACGGATCCATCGGCATTGGTACCCATCCGATCACGCACGGTAGTAATCCACGGAAATCGGGATGCCCAGGTTCCGATCGCGATCAGCCGGTCCTGGGTGGCGGCGGATCGGGCCGCCGGAGGCACCGCCACGCTCGTTGAGCTGCCTGAATGCGAGCATTTCGGGCTGATCGCGCCGGGCTCGGCCGCGTGGCCCCGGGTCGTCGAGGCGTTACTGTCGCTTCACGATGATCTTCCGGGCATTGACGCAGCGTCGCCGAGCAGGTAGAACGCCGAAGGGGTGTGCACCATGGCCACCCTGTCGGGGAGGAAATCGGTGGCACAGATGAACCGCAGGCGGGCGCTGCAACTGCTGGCCGCGCTGGGTACCACCGGACTGGCGGCGGGTTGCGGATCCGGGGACGACTCCGGAGAGCAGACCGGATCCGGCAGCCCGATCAAAGTCGGGCTGATCGTGCCCGGCAGCGGAGCGAACAAGGCCGTCGGCGACGAGATCACCAACGGCTTCCAGCTCTTCCTCGGCATGCGAGGTCAGCAGATCGCCGGCCACCCGGTCACGCTCGTGACCGCCGAGGAGGGCGAGACCGCCGCCACCGGCAAGGCCGCCGTCGACCGGCTGCTCAAGGAGGGCGTGCTCGCGCTCACCGGCGTGGTCAGCCCGACCGTGATGACCGGCATCAAGAACGCGGTCGAGGAGGCCCGGGTGCCCCTGCTGGGCTCCAACGCCTCCCCGTCGACGCTCCAGGGCGTCGTCTACATCTGGCGCACGTCGTACGTGCTGACCGAGCCCGGCGAGGCGCTCGGCGAATACCTGCGCCAGAAGCTGGACGCCTCCAGCCGGATCGCCATGTTCGGCACCCGCGGACCGGGCAGCCAGGACGTCATCGAAGGGCTGCGGCGCGCGTACGAGCGGGGCCGCCGGCTCACCGACGACCCGATCTTCACCGAAGACGACCCCAACCCGTCCCGGACGCTCTACTCCGGGCCGATCCGCAAGGCGCTCGAGCGCGAGCCGGACGCGGTGTTCTGCCACTACTCCGGGGCGCAGGCCGTGCAGTTCGTCAAGCAGCTCTACGCCCAGGGCTACCGGGGACCGATCTACGCCCCCGGGTTCCTCACCGAGGGCACCGCGCTCGACCAGCTCGACGACGGGGAGAAGGGCCGCGAGCGCAAGCTGATCCAGTCGTACGGGATCGAGACCGCGCTGAACTACTCGGCCGACCTCAACAACACCGCGAACCGGATCTTCGCCTCGGCGTACCGGAAGACGTTCAACTCGGCGCCCACCACGTACGCGATGGCCTCCTACGACGCCGCGCTGGTGCTGGACAAGGCGATCCGGCTGGCCGGGGCGAACCCCTCACCGCAGCAGGTCAACCTGGCGCTGGGCAAGATCGGTCAGGTGGACAGCCCACGCGGCACCTGGCAGTTCAACCAGACCCGTACCCCGCAGCAGAAGTGGTACCTGCGCCGGGTGCAGACCGACGGCCGGCTGCTCTCCAACGTGGTGATCAACGAGCTGGCGACGCTGGGCTGACCGGCACCGACACACGCGCGAAGGGCGGTCTCCCACCGGGGAGGCCGCCCTTCGCGTCGAGGCGTGGCTCAGTGCCGCAGCTCGGCGATGCAGCACTTCACGCTGCCACCGCCCTTCTTCAGCTCGGCCAGCTCCACCGGGACCGGGTGGTAGCCGGCCGCCTTCAACTTGCCGGCGAGCCGGGTCGCCTCGTTGTTCAGCACCACGTTGAGCCCGTCGCTGACCAGGTTGAGGCCGAACGCCAGCGCGTCCTCGTCGTCGGCGACGATCGCGTCCGGGAACAGCTGGGCCAGCACCTTCTGGCTGGCGGCGGAGAAGGCACCCGGGTAGTAGACGACGTTCTCGTCGTCGATCGAGGCCAACGCGACGTCCAGGTGGTAGAAGCGCGGGTCGACCAGGTGCAGCGAGACCACCGGCCGTCCGAGCGCCTCCTGCGCCTCGGCGTGCGCGGCCGGCTCGGTCCGGAAGCCGTACCCGGCGAGGATCAGACCGCCGTGCGCCTCCGGCAGGTACGCGAAGTCGCCCTCGCCCTCGTTGGTCTCGCTCGGCGCGATGAACCGCCAGCCGTGCTCCTCGTAGAACGCCCGGTGCGCGGCGGCCTCGGCCGCCCGCTGCTCGTGCTTGAACCGGGCGCCGTAGACGGTGCCGTCGACCACGAAGGCGCCGTTCGCCGCGTAGACCATGTCCGGCAGGCCCGCCTCGGGGGTGAGCAGGTGCACCTCGTGGCCCAGCGCGACGAGCGTCTCCCGCAGCCGGTCCCACTGCTTGACGGCCAGGCCGGCGTCGACCGGCGTGGTCACGTCCATCCACGGGTTGATCGCGTACTCGACCGTGAAGTGCTCGGGCGAGCACATGAGATATGTCCGCTTTCGCGAGACTCGCTGCTGGTTCACGGTCACCAAGAGTAGGTACGGTACAACTTTGGTAACAGCCACAAGCATTGCTTCCCGGGAGCAGAACGTTGCAGATAGACGCGGTCGACCAGCGAATCATTGCGTTGCTCGTCGCGGATGCTCGCGCCTCGTACGCGGACATCGGCAGCCGGGTGTCACTCTCCGCCCCCGCAGTCAAGCGACGGGTCGACCGCCTCCGATCCGCCGGGGTGATCCGGGGATTCACCGCCGTCGTCGACCCGGCCGCGGTCGGCTGGACCACCGAGGCGTTCGTCGAGCTGTTCTGCGCCGGCCGGACCACCCCGGCGCAGATCGGCGCCGCCGCCCGCCGGCACCCCGAGGTCGTCGGCGCGTACACCGTCTCCGGCGAGGCGGACGCACTCGTGCACCTGCGCGCCGCGGACATCGCCCACCTGGAGGAAGCCCTCGAACGGCTGCGCGCCGAATCGTTCGTCACCTCGTCGCGCAGCACCATCGTGCTCTCCCGGCTGGTCGAGTCCCCCGGCGTCGGCCCGTCAACGCCTTGACCTCAACCCCGCTTCATGTCGTGCACTGACACCGTGACCGGCGAGAGGCGAGGGGGCGGCATGCGTGCGGTGTGGCTGCGGGAGTTCGGCGAACCGGAGATGCTCGTGCCCGGGACGGCGCCCGACCCGGCACCCGGACCGGGCCAGGTGCTCGTCGACGCGGCACACGCGAACATCACGTTCGTCGAGACGATGTTCCGGGCCAGCGGCTTCGGGCCGTTCGGCGCCGAACCGCCGGTGATCGGGCAGCGCTTCCCGCTGGAACGCGCCGCCGACGCGCACGCCGCGATCGAGGCCCGGGAGACAGTCGGCAAGACGCTGCTCGACGTGCGCTGATCCGGCTCAGAGGTACATGCCGGTGCGGTGCTCCTGCGCCCGGGCCGGCTTGTCGCCCTCGCCGAAGAAGCGCTTGCCGCCGAACTCGCCGTGCAGTCGGTCGTCCAGCTCGTCGGCGAGCCCGGTCATCACCTGCACCGCGAGCATCAGGTGGGTGGCCTGGAAGTTGCGGCCGAACACCGGGATCGACGCCCACACCGTGTCGTCGGCGCAGTAGAGCCGGCCGATCGGCATCCGGTTGGTCAGCTCGGAGAGCTTCACGTAGAGGCGCTCGGTCGGCTCGACCTCGGTCAGCACCGGCGAGAAGACGTCCACCAGCGGCGGATTGTCGCGTACCCGGACGAAGACCATGGCCGAACCGGCCCGGATGTTGATGTCACCGTCGGAGTCGACCTGGAGCTGGTCGGACGCGGACTTCAGCATGGTCGACACGACCGTGCGGACCCGCTCCTCCAGGGCCAGCACGTCGTTCTCGCCGGACTGCGCGGCCGCCGCCGCGGCCAGCGCCTCGTCCAGGTCGGCCTCGACGTCCCGGTCCGGGCCGAACTCGCCGCGCGCGGTACCGAGCGGCTCCACCGGCAACGCCTCGCCCTCGGCGTCGTGCACCAGGTAGACGAGGAAGGCCGGGTGCGGGGCGCCGTAGACGTCACGCAGCGTCCGGGACAGCACAGCGGCCAGCCGGGTGGCCTCGTCGGTGCCGCAGTCCAGCCCGAACTGCTCACCCGAGCCCGGCACCACACCCGGCGGCGACCAGCCGAGCGCCACCATGTCGGCCACCGCGGCCCGGTCCAGCCGGTAGCCCTGCGGCAGGGTGGCGTTGCCCACCGCGCGGGCCGAGAGACGCCCCTCCTCGCCCGCGTCCACGCTCACCGAGTAGACGGCGTCGCCGGTGCCCGAGGCGGTCGGGTCGAGCGTGACCTCCAGGTGCCCGCCGGAGGGCAGCCCGCGCAGCCGGTCGGCGAGCGCCCGGGCGAACTCCCGCCAGGCCTCGGTGACCTTGGCCCGCAGATCAGCAGTGGTCGGCTCGTCGAGCAGGATCGACTCGTGGTGCTCCGGCGCGCTGCCGGTGGCGTGGTGCTCCGGCTTGCCGCCGGCAGGCTTGTCGACCGGCGCCGAGGGGTGGTCTGCCGTCATGATCGCCTCCGTCCGTTCCCGCCACCCTACCCACGCGCGAAGGGGACCGAATCCCGTGCGAGGCGCTAATCCCCAGGTGTGGAACCGCCCAGGTCGACGGGCCAGGAACCGGCCAGGGCGCTGAGCCGCTCGGCCGCCGCGGCCGGGTCCGCGCCGCGCCCCACCGCCAGCCCGAGCAGGTACGCCGTGACCGGCGCACCCGGCCGGACCACCTGGTGGGCCACGTCCCGCGCCACGTCGAGCACCATCGGCACGGGCACCCCCGCCGGGTCCAGGTCCAGTTCGGCGCAGACCGCAGTGACCCAGTCGTCCAGCACCGTCATCTCGTCCACTCCTCCGCCCGGCGTACGTCCTCGTCAGTGTCGCAGTCGAACCACGGTGGCGGCCCCGAGCCGGACCAGGACACCTCCCGTACGACGAGGCCGGCCAGCAGCCCGCGTACCGGCGCGCCGTCGAGCGAGCCGCCCCGCGTCACGGCGAGCCGGTCGAGGGCGGCGCGTAGGTCCGCGAACCGCCAGATCGCGCAGAGGTGCTGGCGGCGCCCGTCCCCGTCCACGTAACAGGCGAGCGCGGCGGTCTCACCCGCCAGCGCCTCCTGCCGGGCGGCGGCCGGAGCGTGTTCCGGCCCGGCCGTCGCGGCCTCCTCCTCCGGTTCGGCGGCCAACGCGTCGTCCGGTCCGGCGGCGGACGCGTCAGTCGAGCCGTCGTCCGGTCCGGCGGCGGAGGCGTTGTTCGAGCCGTCGTCCGGTCCGGCAGTCGGGGCGGCGAGGGCGCGTCGCAGCCCGGCCACCGCTGCGGTGGTGAGCAGCGGCAGGTCGGCGGCGAGCACTGCGACTGTCGTCGTACCGGGGTCGAGCAACGCCAACCCGGCTGCTGTGGCGGCCACCGGACCGCCGCCGGGCGGTTCCTCCCGGGTCGTCCGGACTCCCTCGGGCACCGGGCCGGACGAGCCGACCACGATCCGCTGGTCCGCGTCGGCCACCGCGCCCAGCACCCGGTGCAGCATCGACCGGCCGCCGACCGCGCGGGCCGGCTTGTCCACGCCGCCCATCCGCCGGGCCGCGCCACCGGCGAGCAGGATCGCCGCGTACCCCGTCACCGCCTCACCCTAGCCACAGCCGCGACCGCCGCGTCCCGGCTCGGACCTCCGCCCGGGGTTGTTGGCGGCTTTCCGACGTTGATCCACTGCTCTCCGCCGACGTGGTGGCATCCAGGGCCCTCCGATGCCGCCACCTCGCCGAACTGGTGTCGATCATCGGACCTGGGCCGGACGGGACCGGGCCGGGGCGGCGAGGGCGGGAAGGTGCGGGGCGAGGTGCGGGCGGCGGAGCGCCCGGGAAGGATGGCGGCATGGGACGGGCGACGGATCGGCGTGGTGTGCTGCGGATCGACCTCGACGCGGCCGCTGACGGACGGGGGCGGATCCGCCGGCAGGACACCCTGGCCGTGGAGGAGCCACTGGAGATCCGCGTCGGCACGGCCGGGCCGGGCCGACGCCGTCCGCTGGCGGTGACCATGCGTACGCCCGGCGACGACCTGGACCTGGCGATCGGATTCCTGCTCACCGAAGGGTTGATCCGGTCGGCGGAGGACGTGCACACGGCGCAGCTCTGCGCCGGGGCGGAGACCCCTAACACCTACAACGTGGTCGACGTGGTGCTCTCGCCCGGTGTGCCGGAGCCCGTGACCGACCCGGCGCGCAACTTTTACACCACCAGTTCGTGCGGCGTGTGCGGCAAGGCGAGCATCGAGTCGGTGCGGACCCGCTCGCGGTTCGCGGTGCGGGACGACCCGCTGGTGGTCACCGCCGACCTGCTGGCCGGGCTGCCGGACCGGCTGCGCGCCGCGCAGCGCGCCTTCGACCGCACGGGCGGCCTGCACGCCGCGGGACTCTTCACCCCCGCCGGGGAGCTGGTCGTGCTCCGCGAGGACGTCGGGCGGCACAACGCGGTGGACAAGGTGCTCGGCTGGGCCACCCGGGAAGGGCGGCTGCCGCTGGCCGGACACGTGCTGCTGGTCTCCGGACGGGCCAGCTTCGAACTCACCCAGAAGGCGTGGATGGCGGGCGTGCCACTGCTCGCGGCGGTGTCCGCACCCAGCACGCTCGCTGTCGAACTGGCCGAGGAGGCCGGGATGACGCTGGTCGGCTTCCTGCGCGGACCGACCATGAACGTCTACACCGGTGCGGCGCGCGTCGGCGGCTGACCGCAGTCCTGGACGGGGCGGATCCGGCAGGCGGGTGAGCGGTCACCGGCGGGACCGGTCCGGCGGACGGGTGAGAGCGGTCACCGGCGGGGCCGACGTCGGCGGCGCCGCAGCACCCCGCCGTCGCCGGAACCGGGCCGCCCGTCCAGCCCGGACGGCGCGACGCCCCGCCGGAGCGCCTCGTCGAGCAGCACCGCGAGCGAGTAGCCGGGGTGAGCGGACAGCACCCGTTCCAGCGCGACAGCGGCCAGTGCCCCGTGCCCCGAGCGCCACGCGGCGAACGCGAGCAGGCAGCCCGGCGCGGCGATCAGGTCCGGCTCGGCACGTCGCAGCACGTCGGTCCAGAGGCTGATGTCGGCGTCCCGGCCGTCGGTGCGGGACCAGGCGTGATCACGTACCGCCACGTGGGTGAGAAGCACTGTCAGCCAGGCCGCCTCGTCGTCGTCCAGCCGCTCGCCGCGCCGCTGGCGGCGGAAGGCGGCACGCACAGCCGCAGTGCCAGCCGTGCGCACGGCCCGCGGCTCCCCACCCGGCACGAGACCGCCGGCCAGTGCCTGCGCGTCACCGCCCGGCCCGGGATCGACGGCCGGAACCGGAAACTGCCCACCCGGCCCGGAATCGACGGCCGGAACCGGCGACTGCCCACCCGGCCCGGGGCCGTCGGCCGGCGCGCCACCGGCCGGGCTCGCGTCCGACGGAGCGGGCGGCCGTCCGGTGAGCGCGGCCAGGCGGATGCGCGCCCGACCGGTGGCGCGGCGCATGGCGAGCCGGACCGGCCCGTCGAGCGGGGACACCTGCGCCGCGAGTGCGGCCCGGTCGGGCAGGGCGACCTGACCGGCGAACACGGCCGCCGCGCTGACCTGGCTGGCGGCGGGGTCGTGCGGGGTGCCCTCGGGCGGGCAGCAGGACGGCTCGGTGCACAGGTACGAGAACCAGCGGCCCTCGGTGACCCGCAACGCGTCGAGCACGACCAGGCCGGTGGCGGTCAGCGCGTCGCCGATCGCGTCCACCACACCCGTCACCCGGGCGGCCGGACCGTAGCCGACGACGGTGGCGGCGTCGGCGTCCTGCCGGGCCGCCACCTGAGCCAGGTGCCGGGCCGCCGGGCCGGGGTCGGCACCCGGTGCGGGCAGGTCACCACGGGCGGCGAAGACGACGCGCCGGCCGCGTACCGCGACCACCACGACGCTGTCGGCGGGATGGAAGCCGAGCAGATAGGGCACGGCCGCGACCATGTCGGCCGGCGAGCGGACGGAGAGACGCGCTGACTCGGTGGAGTTCATGCCGGGAGCGTCCGCGGTCGCGCCCCGCCGCGTCCGCCCCTGTGGACGACACGCGGTCCATCCACAGATACGGAGCGTATCCGCCCAGCTCAGCGGCGATCGGGGGCGCCGCTCGACAACCGGATGTCCGGGGTAACCGCTACCTTGCGCACATGGACCTGGCGTACCTGCGGGCACACCCGGAGCACCTGCCGACCTTCCTGACCCACCAGCGGATCCGGGAGACCCCGGTCTCCGGCGGTGACATCTGCGCCGCCTCCCGGCTCACCCTCGACGACGGGCACTCGGTGTTCGCCAAGACCTGGCCGGAACGGGCGGCGCGTCCGCTGCCGGAGGGCTTCTTCGCCGCCGAGGCGGCCGGGCTGCGCTGGCTGCGGGAGGCCGGCGCGGCGCCCGTACCGGATGTCCTCGTCGCGTTGCCCGACCTGCTGGCGCTCGACTGGGTGGAGCCCGGCGAGCCGACGCCGGAGGCCGCGGAGGCGTTCGGCCGCGACCTGGCCGGGCTGCACCAGGCCGGGGCACCCGCCTTCGGCGCGGACTGGCAGGGGTTCATCGGCGCGCTGCCGCAGGACAACACGCCCGACCCCGGCCCCTGGCCGGACTGGTTCGCCCGCCGCCGCCTGCTGCCCTACCTGCGCTTGTCGGTCGACGGCGGTGGGCTCGACGCCGCCGGGGCGGCGCTCGTCGAACAGGTCGCCGAGCGGATCGGCGAGTTCGGCGGCGACGAGCCGCCGGCCCGGCTGCACGGTGATCTCTGGCCGGGCAACCTGCTCTGGGGCGCCGACGGCCGGGTCTGGCTGGTCGATCCGGCCGCGCACGGTGGCCACCGCGAGACCGACCTGGCGCAGCTCGCGCTGTTCGGCGGTCCGCCGCACCTGGACCGGATCATGACCGCCTACCGGGAGGCGTGGCCGCTGGCGGACGGGTGGCGGGAACGGGTGCCGCTCCATCAGCTGCATCTGCTGCTCGTGCACACCGCGATCTTCGGCGCGGCGTACGCGGACGCGGTCCGCTCCACCGCCCGTGCCGCCCTCCGGTGGCCCGACCGCGCTACGGTCGACAGATGAGCGACCCCCGGACGGCCGACGGCGGCCTCGCCGACCGGTACGGCCGTGTCGCCCGGGACCTGCGGGTCTCGCTCACCGACAAGTGCAACCTGCGCTGCACCTACTGCATGCCGGCGGAGGGCCTGCCCTGGCTGGCCGGTCCGAAACTGCTCACCGACGACGAGATCATCCGGCTGGTGGGTGTCGCGGTGTCCCGGCTCGACATCACCGAGGTGCGCTTCACCGGCGGTGAGCCGCTGATCAGGCCGGGCCTGCCGGGCATCGTGGCGGCGGTCGCCGCGCTCACGCCCCGGCCGCGCATCTCGCTGACCACGAACGGCATCGGCCTGGCCCGCATGGCGCCGGCGCTGCGTGCCGCCGGGCTGGACCGCGTCAACGTCTCGCTCGACACGCTGGACCGGGACCGGTTCACCGCGCTGACCCGCCGCGACCGGCTCGCCGACGTGCTCGCCGGGCTGGCCGGGGCCGCGGAAGCCGGGCTGACCCCGGTGAAGATCAACTCGGTGCTCATGCGCGGCACGAACGACGACGAGGCGCCCGCGCTGCTCCGGTTCGCGCTCGTGCACGGCTACGAGCTGCGGTTCATCGAGCAGATGCCGCTCGACGCCCAGCACGGCTGGGACCGTTCGACAATGGTCACCGCCGACGAGATCCTGGCCTCCCTGCACACCGCGTTCGCGTTGACGCCGGACCCGTCCGAGCGCGGCGCGGCGCCGGCCGAAACGTGGCTGGTGGACGGCGGGCCGGCCCGGGTCGGGGTGATCGCCAGCGTGACCCGGCCGTTCTGCGGCGACTGTGACCGCACCCGGCTCACCGCCGACGGCCAGGTGCGCAACTGCCTGTTCGCCACCGAGGAGTCGGACCTGCGCGGCGCGATGCGCGACGGCGCGGACGACGAGGAGCTGGCCCGCCGCTGGCGCGCCGCGATGTGGGCCAAGCGGGCCGGGCACGGCATCGACGACCCGACGTTCCTCCAGCCCGCACGCTCGATGTCGGCGATCGGAGGCTGAGGGTGGAACTGACGGTCCGCTACTTCGCCGGTGCCCGCGCGGCCGCGGGACGGGCCGAGGAGACCGCATCCGCCGGCCGGTCCCTGGACGAACTCCTCGACGACCTGGCCGCCCGGCACGGCGAGCGCCTCGCGGTGGTGCTGAAGGCGGCGAGTTTCCTGGTCGACGGTGTGGCCTGTCATGATCGACGGGCACTGTTGCCGGCCGGGGCGACGGTGGACGTGCTGCCGCCCTTCGCGGGCGGCTGAGGGGGGCACCCGTGCTGGCCATGGCGACATTCCTGGGCTTCGTCGTGCTCGTGATCGGCCTGATCCACCTCTACCTGTGGAAGCGGCTGGTCCGGGACACCACGCGCCCCGGGCGGTGGCGCCGGGCCGGTGGGGTGGCGATCGTGGCGCTGGCGGTGCTCGTACCGGTGACCATGGCGGGCACCCGCAACGGCTGGTACTGGCTGGCCTGGCCCGGTTACCTCTGGATCGCGCTCATGTTCTACCTGCTGGTGCTGCTGCTGGTGCTGGAGGTACCGACCGCAGTGGCCCGGCTCGTGCTGCGCCGCCGGGCCCGCTCGGCGATCGCCGCCGGCCCGGAGCCCGAGCCCGTGCTCGTCGGCGCGGCTTCGGCGGAGGGTGCGGCGCCGCCGCCGGTCGACCCGGCCGACGCGCCCCCGGCCGGCACCAGCGCGCCGGACCACGACCCCTCCCGGCGGCTGCTGCTCGCCCGCGGGGCGGCGATCTTCGCCGGGCTCACCGCCGTCGGCGTCACCGGGTACGGCGTCCGCACCGCGATGGGTCCGCCGCAGCTCGACCGGGTGCAGATCCCGCTGGCGAAGCTGCCCCGCAGCATGGACGGGCTGCGCATCGCCACCGTCTCCGACATCCACCTCGGGCCGCTGCGCGGCCGGGCGCACACCGAGCGGATCGTCGCGATGATCAACCGGATGGACGCCGACCTGGTCGCCGTGGTCGGTGACCTGGTCGACGGCACGGTGGCCGAGCTGGGCGAGGCCGCCGAGCCGCTGCGCGACCTGCAGTCCCGGTACGGCAGCTTCTTCGTCACCGGCAACCACGAGTACTACTCGGGCGTCGAGGAGTGGATCCGCGAGGTGGACCGGCTCGGCCTGCGGGTGCTCCAGAACGAGCGGCAGGAGATCCAGGCCCGGGGCGGCGTACTGGACCTGGCCGGGGTGAACGACGTGAGCGCCGCCGGCACGGGGTTGGCCGCGCCCGCCGACTACGCCGCCGCCCTCGGTGACCGCGACCCGAGCCGGCCGGTGGTGCTGCTGGCGCACCAGCCGGTGGCCGCGCAGGAGGCGGCGAAGTTCGGCGTCGACCTCCAGCTCTCCGGGCACACCCACGGCGGCCAGATGGTGCCGTTCAACCTGGCGGTGAAGCTCGAACAGCCGGTGGTCTCCGGTCTCGGCGAGGTCGACGGCACGAAGGTCTACGTCACGAACGGCGCCGGTTTCTGGGGCCCGCCGGTGCGGGTGGGCGCGCCTCCCCAGGTGACGCTCGTCGAGCTGCGCACGCAATAGCGTGCATGGGCCGCCGAGTCCAGCACCGCATTGCTCAGGTCACCCGTACGCGTGGCGACGGGCGGGCGGGGGACCGGACGTGACAGGATGCGGCGTGCCTCCGTTCAGCGCCGCACCCCCCGGTGGCCTCCCGCCGTACGTCGCGGATCTGCACATCCACTCGAAGTACTCCCGCGCGTGCAGCCGCGACCTGACCCTGCCGAACCTGGCCTGGTGGGCCCGGCGCAAGGGCGTCGGCGTGCTCGGCACCGGCGACTTCACCCATCCCGCCTGGTACGACCACCTGCGCGAGACGCTGCACCCGGCCGAGCCGGGCCTGTACCGGCTGTCGCCCGACGCGGAGCGGGACGTGGCACGGCGGCTGCCGCCCCGGCTGGCCGGTGCGGCGGAGGCGGACCCGGTCCGGTTCATGCTGAGCGTGGAGATCTCCACGATCTACAAGCGCGACGACCGCACGCGTAAGGTGCACCACCTGATCTACCTGCCGGACCTGGACGCGGTGGCCCGGTTCAACACCGCGCTGGGCCGGATCGGCAACCTCGGCTCGGACGGCCGACCGATCCTCGGGCTGGACTCCCGCGACCTGCTGGAGATCACGCTGGAGGCGAGCCCGGACGGCTATCTGGTGCCCGCGCACATCTGGACGCCCTGGTTCTCCGCGCTCGGCTCGAAGTCCGGCTTCGACGCGATCGCCGACTGCTACGCGGACCTGGCCGAGCACATCTTCGCCGTGGAGACCGGTCTGTCGTCCGACCCGGAGATGAACTGGCGGGTCGGCAGCCTGGACCGCTACCAGCTGGTGTCGAACTCGGACGCCCACTCGCCGCCCGCGCTGGCCCGGGAGGCCACGGTTCTCACCGCGGCCCGCGACTACTTCGCCATCCGTGAGGCGTTGCGTACCGGCGACGGGCTGGCGGGCACCGTCGAGTTCTTCCCGGAGGAGGGCAAGTACCACGCCGACGGGCACCGGCTGTGCGGCGTGAACTGGTCGCCGGAGCGGACCCGCGAGGCGGGCGGACGCTGCCCGGAGTGCGGCAAGCCGCTGACGGTGGGTGTGCTCAGCCGGGTCGAGGAGCTGGCGGACCGCCCGGCGGGGCACCGGCCGGCGCACGCGCGCGAGGTGACCCACCTGGTGCCGCTGGCCGAGATCCTGGGCGAGCTGAACCGGGTCGGCGCGCGGTCGAAGAAGGTCGAGGGCAAGCTCAACGAGCTGATCGCCGCGCTCGGCCCGGAGTTGGAGATCCTCACGCGTACCCCGATCTCCGAGATCAGCCGGGTCGGCGGTGAACTGCTCGCGGAGGGCATCGGCCGGCTGCGCCGCGGCGACGTGCGTCGGGTGCCGGGCTTCGACGGGGAGTACGGCGTGATCACGCTGTTCGACCCGGCGGAACTGGGCGCAGCGGGTGCCCGGGCCGGGCAGGAGACCCTGTTCGACGTACCGGTGCCCGCGCCGCGGCGACCGGCGGAGTCGGCGCCGAAGCCGAAGGCCAAGCGCCCGGCGGCGGCCCGGCCGGAGCCGAAGCGCACGCCGCCGTCCGCGCCCCCGATCGCGCCGCCGCCGTCTCCGCACGAGCCGTTCGAGCCGATGCTCGCCGGGATGGAGGAGGTCGGTACCGGTCTGCTCGACCGGCTGGACGCGATGCAGCGGGTGGCCGCGTCGGCGCCCGGTGGTCCGCTGCTGATCGTGGCCGGTCCGGGTACCGGCAAGACGCGGACGCTCACGCACCGGATCGCGTACCTCTGCGCGGAGCTGAACGTCTTCCCCGATCAGTGCCTGGCGATCACGTTCACCCGGCGGGCGGCCGAGGAGCTGCGGCACCGGCTGGACGGGCTGCTCGGCCCGGTCGCCGAGGACGTCACCGTGGGCACGTTCCACGCGCTCGGCCTGACCGTGCTGCGGGAGAACGCGGCGGCGGTCGGGCTGCCGGCGGACTTCCGGATCGCCGACGACGCCGACCGTGCGGCCGCGCGCGCCGAGGCGGGCGAGGACGACGAGCGGTACGCGGCGTTGCTGCGCAAGCGGGACCTGGTCGACCTGGACGAGCTGCTGACGCTTCCGGTGGCGCTGCTCAGGGGTGACCGGAAGCTGGTGCGCGAGTACCGCGAGCGATGGAGGTGGATCTTCGTCGACGAGTACCAGGACGTCGACGCGGTGCAGTACGAGCTGCTGCGGCTGCTCAGCCCGCCGGACGGGAACCTGTGCGCGATCGGCGACCCGGACCAGGCGATCTACTCGTTCCGGGGCGCCGACGTGGGCTACTTCCTGCGGTTCTCGCAGGACTTCGCCGACGCGCGGCTGGTCCGGCTGAACCGCAACTACCGCTCCTCGGCGCCGATCCTGGCCGCCGCCGTGCAGGCAATCGCGCCGTCGTCGCTGGTGCGCGGTCGGCGCCTCGACCCGGCCCGGCTCGACCCGGAGGCGCCGCTGGTCGGCCGGTACGCGGCGAGTTCGGTGGCCGACGAGGCCGACTTCGTAGTCCGTACCGTGGACGAGCTGGTCGGCGGGCTGTCCCACCGCTCGCTCGACTCGGGCCGGATCGACGGGCGGGCCACCTCGCTGTCCTTCTCCGACATCGCGGTGCTGTACCGCACCGACGCGCAGGCCGCGCCGATCGTGGACGCGCTGGCCCGGGCGAACATCCCGGTGCAGAAGCGCTCGCACGACCGGCTGCACGACCGGCCCGGCGTGCCGGCCATCGCCCGCGAGCTGCGCCACGCCGGTCTCGACGGTTCGCTCGCCGCCCGGGTACGCCAGGCCGGCCAGATCCTGGCCGAGCGCTTCGCCGTGCCCACGCTCGACGGCACCGGCGCGGTACGCCCCGAGGACGTCCGCACGGCGGTGGACCTGCTCACGCCGCTGGCCCGGCGCTGCGGCGACGACCTCGCCCTGTTCCTCAACCAGCTCGCCACCGGCGCGGAGGTGGACGCGCTCGACCCGCGCGCCGAGGCGGTCACGCTGCTCACGCTGCACGCCGCGAAGGGGCTGGAGTTCCCGGTGGTGTTCCTGGTGGGCGCCGAGGACGGCCTGTTGCCGCTGCGGTGGCCCGGCTCCGAGCCGGACGACGACGCGGTGGCCGAGGAGCGGCGGCTGTTCTTCGTCGGGCTGACCCGGGCGCAGGACCGGCTGTACGTCAGCCACGCGGGCCGCCGCGCCCGGCACGGGGCGGAACGCGACACCCGCCCGACACCGTTCCTCGACGTGATCGACCCGGCGCTGTTCGAGCGCCTGGACGCGACCGAACCCCGCCGTCCGAAGGACCACCAGCTCCGGTTGATCTGACGGCACTTCTCAGGTGAGGACGGCGGCGAGCCACGCGCCGCCGAGCAGCGCCGGGCCGAACGGCACCGGTGTGTCCCGGCGTACCCGGCCGGCGGCGAGCAGGACGAGCACCGCCACCCCGGCGAGCACGTGCGGCAGGAGCAGCCCGAGCCGCAACGCCGGCCAGCCGAGCCAGCCCAGCGGCAGCCCGAGCGCGGCGGCGAGCTTCACGTCGCCGAAGCCGAGCCGGGCGCGGGGCAGCAGCGCCAGCAGCGCGTACCCGGTGAAGGAGAGCGCGGCACCGGCCGCCGCGACGGCCAGGCGGCGCGGCTCGCCGGTCGCCGCCGTGGCAGCGGCCGGGCCGAGGCCGCCGCCGAGCGCGACCAGGCCGACGAGCGGGTCGGGCAGCCGCAGCGCTGTCACGTCGGTGACCACGAGGACCAGCCCGGCGGCGGCGACCAGCAGCAGTGCGGGCAGCGCCGGATCGGCGGGCCGGGCGGCGGCGAGCCCGCCGAACACCACGACGCCGACCAGGGCGAACGTGTATCGGCAGGGGACGCCGCCGGCGGGACCGGTGACAACGGACCGGCCGACCGGGACCGCGGCCCACCCGGCCGCCGCACCCAGCAGCGCGATTCCCGTCACCAGCAGCGCCGACACGGGCGGGACGCTACCGCCGGGCCGGTTCCCCCGCCGTCCCGTCGACGGCTGGTGGCGGGGACCGCCGGGGTCGCTCGGTGCTCACCACCAACGCCACGCCGACCACGATGACCGCGCCGCCCATCAGCACCTGCGCGGTGATCGGTTCCGCGACGAACAACGCGCCGAGCGCCACCCCGAGGAACGTCGACGGTCGGGGCCGGTCCCCGCCCGCCGTCCGCAGCAGGACCACGAGCAGCGGCACTGTGGCGACGAGCAGCGCCGCCACGCCGGAGGGTACGGCGGTCCCGGCCGGGCCGGACTCGGCGAGCACCACCAGACCGTTGCCGCCGGCCGGCAGCAGCACGCCGACGAGCGCGGCGGAGCCGACACGGCGCACGGGCACCCGCAACGCGCCGGGTCCGCGCCGCAGGCGCAGCACCACGGCGAGCACGACCGCGGCGGCGGCGAATCGCATCGCCGCGGAGACGAGTGGCGGCAGCGACTCGACAGCGACCCGGATGCCGAGGTAGGTCGAGCCCCACAGCAGGTAGACCAGCACGAGGGCGGTCCAGATCAGCGCGGTGCGGGTCGGCGGCGTCGCGGAATCGACAACGTTCGTCGCACTCTCGGGGCGTGAGCTCATCGTGGGACCGCGCTACGGTGACCACGGCGTCGGCGTCCTTAGGTGGTGGCCGGCCTCTCAGCACTGGCGTACGCAGGAGGCGTTCATGTCGAACTTCGGTCCACCGGGCGGCGGCTCTCCCGAGCCCTGGGGACGGCCCGACGACGGCTACGCCCCGCAGCCCGATCCTCGCTTCACCTCGCAGGGCGACCCGCGTTACGCCCCGCACTCCGACCCGCAGTACGGCCCGCCGACCCAGCAGTACGGCCCGCCGGCCCAGCAGTACGGGCCCGACGACCGGTACGGCCCGCCCGGCCAGCAGTACGGGCCCGCCGACCGCTACGGCCCGCCGGCCGATCAGTACGGGCCGCCGACGCAGCGCTTCGAGCCGGGACCGGCCTGGTCCCCCGGGCCGCCGCAGCAGGGCCACTTCGACGGCCCGTACGCCGGGTCGCCGTACGGCGCTGGTCAGCAGCCGTACGCCGAACCGGCGCCGCTGAAACGCGGGAAGGGCCCGCTGCTGGTGGTCGTGATCGTGCTGGCGGTGCTGCTGCTGGGCGGCGCCGGGGCGTACTGGATGCTGGGCCGGGACGAGCAGACGCCGACCGGCGGGACGACCGCTGTCACCCCGCCGGCCGCGGATCCGAGCGAGGCGCCGCCGAGCGAGCCGGCCGACACGACGCCCACGACGGCGGCTCCGGCGTCCTCCACCGATCCGCGCTTCGTCAAGGCGGGTCAGTGCGTCGCCAACGAGGGTGGCGGCGGCCAGCCGAAGCTGGTGATCGCCGACTGCGCCCCGAAGACGTACGAGGTGCTGAGCCGCATCGACGGCGCGACGAGCGGCAAGAAGGACGCGGAGGCGAAGTGCGGGAAGGTGGCCGGTTACACCGACTGGTACTTCTTCGACAGCGAGCTGGACACGCTCGACTTCGTGCTGTGCCTGAAGCGCCGCTGACGCTCCGGAGACGCCGGTAGCCAAGACTAGGGCTGTCTAGCATTCACGCTAGACAGCCCTAGTTTTTGGTCGAGGCCGACACGCAGTAGCCGCCTCTACGCGCATCTAGCCTGGCCGCTAGAGAACCCGATACTGTGCGATTCGTGGATCCGGTCCGCAACCCGTACGCACCGGGCGCCGGCCAGCGCCCGCCCGAACTCGCCGGGCGGGGGCGGGAACTGGACGTCTTCGACGTGGTGCTGGAACGGATCGCCCGCGGCCGCCCCGAACGCAGCCTGATGCTCACCGGCCTGCGCGGAGTGGGCAAGACGGTCCTGCTCAACACGCTGCGCTCCGAGGCGATCAACCACCTCTGGGGCACCGGCAAGATCGAGGCCCGGCCGGACCAGTCACTGCGCCGGCCGATCGCGGCCGCGCTGCACATGGCGGTCCGCGAACTGGCGCCCCGGCACCGCGCCCCGGACCGGATCGACGCGTTCCTCGGCGTCCTCAAGGCGTTCGCGCAACGGTCCGTACCGACCGGGCGCGGCGGCGCGGCACCCAAGCTGCGCGACCGCTGGCAACCCGGCATCGACGTACCGGCGAGCAGCGGCCGCGCCGACTCCGGTGACATCGAGATCGACCTGGTCGAGCTGCTCAGCGACGCGGCGGGGGTCGCCACCGACGTCGGCACCGGCATCGCGATCTTCATCGACGAGATGCAGGACGTCGGCGCCGAGGACGTCTCCGCACTCTGCGCCGCCTGCCACGAGCTGTCCCAGCTCGGCGCGCCGCTCATCGTCGTGGGCGCGGGCCTGCCGCACCTGCCAGCCGTGCTCAGCGCGGCCAAGTCCTACTCCGAGCGGCTCTACCGCTACCAGCGCATCGACCGGCTCGACCGGATCGCCGCCGACCAGGCGCTCTGCGCGCCGGCCGAGCGGGAGGAGGTCGAGTACGAGCAGAAGGCTCTCGACCTGCTCTACGAGTCCTCCGGCGGCTATCCCTACTTCGTCCAGGCGTACGGGAAGGCCACCTGGGACCACGCACCCCGCTCGCCGATCACCGCGGCGGATGTCCGGGTCGCCGCGCCCGAGGCGGAGGCCGAACTGGCTGTGGGTTTCTTCGGCTCCCGGTTCGAGCGGGCCACACCCGCCGAACGCGAATACATGCGCGCGATGGCCACGCTGGCGCTGGTGGACGGCGAGGAGGGCGGCCGGGACGACATGGACGCGGCGGTGCCGACCGCCGAGATCGCCCGCGCGCTCGGCCGCAAGCCGGCCAGCCTCTCCCCGGCCCGGGACACGCTGATCAAGAAAGGGCTGATCTACTCCGGCGAGCGGGGCACCGTGGCGTTCACAGTGCCGCACTTCGGCCGCTACCTGCGCACCCAGCCCGCCTGACGGCTCCGGCAGCGTCGGCCGTGGTCGCAGGCTCAGACCCGCGACCACGGCGGCGGGAAGACCACCTCGCCGGCCGGCGGTGGCGGCTCTCCGCTCGCCGACGCCGGCAGCACCAGCGCCTGCCACGGCTCCCCCAGCCCCGACCATGGACTGGTCAGGCCCAGCCGGTCCGCCGGGCCGAACCCGAACCGGCGGTAGTAGGCCGGATCGCCCAGCACCACCACCAGGCGTTCGCCCAGCTCGGTCGCGGCCTCCAGCGCCGCCTGCACCGCCGCCGTACCGTGCCCCAGCCGCTGCCGGTGCCGCGCCACCGCAACCGGACCCAGCGCCAACGCCGGCCAGGTGCCGCGTTCGGAGCGGACGCCGACGCGCGTGAGCAGCGCGTACGCCACCACCTCGCCGCCGTACTCGGCGACCATGGCCAGCTCCGGGATCCACGCCGGGCTGTGCCGCAGCTCCTCGACCAGGCCGACCTCGGGCGGGGTCGCCACGTCGGGCCGGGCGAAGGCGGCGGCCAGCACCCGGGCCACCGGCGCCTCGTCGGCCGGGCCCTCCGGGCGCAGTCGCAGCGTCGTCACCCGCGCGACCTTACCGAACGCGACCGGTCCATCCGCGACGGTCGCTGAAATCGATACCGTTCGGACGTCCACGTCGGCCGATACCTTTCGTGTGTTGCGGGGATGACGAGGCCCCCGACGGGGTAAGACTGAGCCATGAAGCCCGTGCGCTCCCTCGCCCGAGTCATGTTGAGCGGCATCTTCGTGGTCAGCGGCGCCCGCAACCTGCGCAACCCGGAACGCCTGGTGCAGGCCGCGGAACCGGTCACCGGGAAGCTCGCCCCGATGATCCAGAACGTGCACCCCCGGATCCCCACCGACACGGTCTCACTCATCCGGGCCAACGCCGCCACCCAGCTGGTCGGCGGCCTGATGCTCGCCACCGGCCGGTTCACCCGTCCGGCCGCGCTGGTGCTCGCGGGGACGCTGGTCCCGACCACCGCCGCCGGCCACGCCTTCTGGACCAACGACGACCCGGCCGCCCGCAACAACAACCAGATCCACTTCCTGAAGAACCTCGGCCTGCTCGGTGGCCTCCTCCTCGCCGCCGCCGACACCGAGGGCAAGCCGGGCCTGCGCTGGCGCGCCGGCCACCGGATCGACCACTCGCGCCGGTCGGTCAAGCGCGCGGTCCGCACCGCCCGCCGCGAGGCGAAGATCGCCGTACGCTCGGCGGCGACAGCCCGACGCATGCCCGGCTGACCAGGCATTTCGTACGGCCACCACCCCCCGCAAGGCCACCAATCACCTGAACCGTCCGAGACCCGTTGACGCGGCGGAAATGTCGCAAACACGTGTGGGATCGGACACGGTCGCGTAACGCGGGAGGCAACAACGTGAGGCACCGTTCTAGGCTCCGTTCTGGACCTGGACGGGTACGACGATCTTGGTACGGGGGTGGCCACGCCATGCCGACGACAGTCGGTAGACGGACCAACCGCCTCGCCCCGACCTCCCGCGTCGACCGCCGGATCGTGGTACGTCTCGGCGTCGTCGCCGCCGTGTCGTACGCCGCGTGGCTCGCCATCGGCGCCTTCGGACGGCCGTACAACTTCTTCGACATGAAGATCTACCACGGCGCGGTGCTGTGGTGGGCGGGCGGCAACGAGCTGTACGACTTCGTCGCGCCGTCGACCACGCTGGGCTTCACCTACCCGCCGTTCGCCGCCCTGGTCATGCTGCCGATGTCCTGGCTGCCGCTGGGCGGCGCCGGTTCCGTGAACGCGCTCGCCAGCATCGGCGCGCTCGCTGTCGTCCTCGCCGCGCTGCTACGCCCCATCGTGGACCGGCTCGGCTGGCCGCTCTGGTTCACCGTCGGCATCGCCACCCCGCTCGCCGTGGCCGTCGAGCCGTCCCGGGAGACGGTCGGCTACGGGCAGGTCAACCTGCTGCTCTTCGCGCTGGTCATGGCGGACATGGTGGGGCTGCGCTGGCGAGCCAGGCGGGGCACCCACTACGAGACGGCGGATTCGCCGCTGGCCCGGTTCCTCTACAGCGGCGCCTGGGCCGGCGTGGGTATCGGGCTCGCCACAGCGGTCAAGCTCACCCCGGCGCTGTTCGTCGCCTACCTGATGCTCACCCGGCAGTGGCGGGCCGCGCTCACCGCTGTGGGCACCACGATCGGCGTGACCATCGCGACGTTCGGCGTGCTCGGTGAGGAGTCCCGCGCGTACTTCGCCGGTGTGCTCTGGCAGACCGAGCGGGTCGGCGCGGCGGACATGACCGCCAACCAGTCCCTCGCCGGTCTGCTGGCGCGGCTGTACGACTCGATCGAGACGCCCGGCCTGCTCTGGCTGGCGTTCTCGGTGCTGATCCTGGCGCTGGGCCTGTCCCGGGCGATGAGCGCCCGCGCCGACGGCGACGAGCTGACCGCGTTCACGCTGGTCGGGCTCACCGCCAACGTGATCAGCCCGATCTCCTGGTCGCACCACCTGATCTGGGTCATCCCGGCGATCATCGTGCTGGCCGACGCCGCGGTACGCCGACGCGAAGCCAGCCGCGGCCTGCCGCCGCGCGCCACCGGCGGCCCCTCGGCCAACGGGGTGCCGGCACTGCGCCCGCCGATCTGGTATCCGACGCTGACCGGCCTCCGCCACGGCGTCGGTGCGCTCGGGCTCTACCTGCTGTTCGTGATCTCACCGATCTGGCCGTACGAGCACCAGCTTCCCGAGGTGTCCCACTACCAGGACGGCCTGTTCGGCGCCCTGATGGAGAACTCCCTGGCCATCGCGCTGATCGTGCTCGTCGCGGCGCTTCCGTGGCGTCCCGGTGCCGAACCGGCGTTCTACCACGACCGGCTGATCCGCACCGCCGCGCCCACCGCCCGGCGCTGAGCACTCAGGGGCAGTTCACCCACTCCTCGGTGCCGTCGTCGAAGACCTGGCGCTTCCAGATCGGCAGCCGCGCCTTCACCTCGTCGACCAGCCGTGCGCAGGCGGCGAACGCGGCCGCCCGGTGCGCCGTGCTGACGGCCGCCACCAGGGCCACGTCCCCGATCTCCAGCGGGCCGATCCGGTGCGACACCGCCACCGCGTACACCTGCGGGTCGGCCGCGACCTCGGCCGCCACCTCGCGCAGCACCGCCTCGGCGGTGGGGTGGCCCTCGTACTCCAGCCGGGTGACCCCCCGCCCGTGGTCGTGGTCGCGGACCACGCCCTGGAAGGACACCACCGCGCCGGCCCGGCGATCGGCGACCGCCGCCTCGTGCGCGGCCAGGTCGAGCGCCCGGTCGGACACCGCGCCGAGCATCACACCTGATCCCAGTGTCACGACGTCTCCCGTCGGCTCGTTCGTCGCGCTCACCCCGAGCGCTCCCCGGCGGTCAGTGGCAACGGCACGAGCGGCACCCGGTCACCGGCCGCGCCGCTCGTGCCGGGCCGGATCACCGCGAACCCGTCCGCGCCGGCCAGCCCGCGCAGCATCGCCGAGCCGACGTGCCGCACCGGGTACGCGGTGCCGGCCACCCGGTCCCAGCGGGCCAGCGCCAGATGGGTGTAGTCGCCGCGCCCGGGAATCGGCTCGGCCAGTGTCACGTGCGGCAGCACCGGCATCTGCCGGCCGGTGAGACCGGCGAGCAGGGGCGCGACGAGCGACACGAGCGCCACCACCGCTGACTGCGGGTTGCCGGGCAGACCGGCCACGAACCGCACCCGCCCGTCGCCGTCCACCAGCCGGGCGAGCAGCATCGGGAAACCCGGGCGCACCGCCACGGTGTTCACCACGTAGTCGGCGCCGAGCGCCTCCAGCGTCGGGTGCAGGTGGTCGACCGGGCCGTGCATGGTGCCGCCGGTCGTGCAGACCAGATCGACGTTGGCGAGCGCACCCCGCAACGCCGCCACGTGCGCGGGCAGCGTGTCGGCGACCGGGCCGACCACGTCGGCGGCGCGCACCTGGCAGCCGTAGCGGCGCAGCCAGGCCGGCACCGACGGACCGAGCGCGTCACGGACCCGCCCGGCGCCGGGCGGACCGGAGGTGAGCAGCTCGTCGCCGAAGACCAGCAGCGCGGCCCGGGGTGGACGGCGGACCCGCAGCGTGTCGTGCCCGCAGGAGGCCGCCAGGCCGATCACCGCCGGGTCCACCGGCGTGCCCGCGGGCAGCAGTTCCTCCCCGAGGGACGCCTCCTCGCCCGGCTCCCGCCACTCCGGCGCCGGGCGGGGCGAGCCGGACACCAGGCCGTCCGCCGTACGCGCCGACTCCTCGATCCGCAGGATCGCCGTCGTCCCCTCGGGAACCATCGCGCCGGTAGCGATCTCCACGGTGCTGCCGTCGGCTTCCAGCGCAGGCGCGGTCTGCCCGGCGAGCACCCGCCCGGCCACCCGCCACGGCCCCGGGCCCCGCACCGCCCAGCCGTCCACGCTGGAGGTGGGGAACGCCGGCAGGTCGGTACGCGTGGTCAGCGGCTCGGCGAGGGTGTGCCCGTCGGCCTCGGCCAGCGGACGGGCGACCGCGGGGAGCGCGGCGGACAGACCCACCGCGTACACCCGGGAGCGGGCCTCCTCCCACCCGGCCGGGGGTGGCGTGGCCGCCTCGGCTGCGGCGGTTCCGGTTTCCGTGCTCATCCGGCGAGCCTAACGCCGGGGAGCGTGCCTCGCGGGTTCAGTGGTCGCCACCGCGAAGCTGGTCGACGGCGTGCCGCAGGATCGGCCCGAGCACCGCCAGACCGTCCCGGGCACCGCCGCGCGAGCCGGGCAGGTTGACCACGAGCGTCCGGCCGGTCACCCCGGCCAGCCCACGGGACAACGCCGCCGTCGGCACGGCGTCGCGGCTGTGCGCGCGGATCGCCTCGGCGATGCCGGGGATCTCGTAGTCGAGCAGCGCGCGCGTCACGTCGGGCGTGCGATCGGTCGGTGTGATGCCGGTGCCACCGCTGGTCAGCACCACGTCGACGCCGTCGGCACGGGCCGCACGCAGGGCGTCGCCGACCGGCTCGCCGTCGGGCACCACCACCGGAGCGTCGACCTCACACCCCAGCTCGCGCAGCCCGGTCACGAGCAGCGGGCCGCTGGTGTCCTCGTACACCCCGGCGGCGGCCCGGTTGGACGCCACGATCACCCGGGCCCGGATCACGGCCGACCCTCCGGCCGGACCCACTCGCCGGTCTTGCCGCCCTCCTTGCGGAGCACCCGTACGGCGTCCACCGACGCGGCCGGGTCGACCGCCTTCACCATGTCGACCAGGGCGAGGCCGGCCACCGCCACCGCGGTCAGAGCCTCCATCTCCACGCCCGTGCGGTCGGCGGTCCTCGCGGTGGCGGTGATCTCCACCGTGTCGGCGGTGAGGTCGAGATCGACTGTGACGCCGTGCAGTGCGATCGGGTGGCAGAGCGGGATCAGGTCGGGCGTGCGCTTCGCGCCCATGATGCCGGCGATCCGGGCGACGGCGAGCGCGTCGCCCTTGGGCAGGCCGTCGCGGCGTAGCAACTCCACCACCTCGGCGGTGGTGCGGAGACGGCCGGCGGCGACCGCGAGCCGGCCCGAGACCGGCTTGGCGGAGACGTCGACCATCCGGGCCGCACCGGCCGGGTCGACGTGGGTGAGCTGCGCGGGTTCGGTCACGGCCCGACCCTATCCGCCGGGTACGACGCCGCGAGCGCCCCGGCCGGCGGCGGGGAGGAGCGTCGTGTCGGGTGCGTGTACACGACGCCCCTCCCTCACCTACCCACCGCCGATTCGCTGGGGGGAACTGACGGTGGGGGCCTCGTTCGGCCGGGTCCGCTCCGGCGGTGAACCCTCCCCGTGGCCGATGTCTGGGACGCTAACGAACGCCGCGATAAGAAATCGATAAGCCGGTTCAGGCAGGCGTCTCGGCGAGCTGTCGGCGCAGGTCGTGGCGCTCGGGCGCACCCATCCGCTCGAAGATCGCCAAAGCGCGCTGCCGGTAGCGTCGTGCCTGCGCCGGCTCCTTCTTCGCCAGGTGTCCGGCCAGGCCGTCGAGGGCGCGGGCCTGCTCGTACGGATGGCCGATCCGGGTGGCGATGGCGAGTGCCTCCTCGAAGACGGCCACCGCTTCGTCGGCTCGCCGCGTGGCTCCCAGGGTGACGGCCAACTCGTTGCGTGCCCGAGCCTGGACGTCCCGCTCGCCGGACGCGGCGGCAGCCTCGATGGCGGCCTCATGCTGCCGCAGCGCGTCGTCGTAGCGGCCGAGCTGCCGGTAGGTGCCGGCGAGGTCGCTGAGCGTCTCGGCACGGCCGAAGCCGTTGCCGGTGCGATCCCGGAGCGCGAGCGCGGCTCGGAGCAGCCGCTCCGCCGCCGCGTTCTGTCCCAGGCGGTATCTGAGGCCACCGAGATGCCCCAGTGCGTTCGCCATGTGGAACGGATCCTGCTTGATCCGGGCCGCGAAGAGGTGCAGCCGATGAACCGCCATCGACTCGTCGTGACGACCGAGGTAGCGCAACGTGAGGCCGAGGTTGGGCAGGACCGGAAGGGTGTCCAGCGCACAGCTGCGCAGCGTCATGCGGTTGGCTTCGAGCGACTGGTGGAGCCGTCCGGTCAGCCAGTGCACGGCGCCGAGGTTGAACCGCGCCCGCTGCGCGCCCGATTCGTCACCGAGCCCGGTGAGGATCGACACGACCTCGTGCAGGTGTGCCGAGGCGTCCTGGTAGACGCCGGTGCGTACGCACGCCGAGGCGAGATAGTTGTGCATGAGGGCCACGGCGTGCCGGTCCCCGCACCGCTGCGCCGCGACGAGGCCCACCCCGTTCGTGGCCAGTATGTCGTCAAAGTGGCCACGAATGTAGAAGAACCGCCAACTGGCGCGAGCCAGCCGCCATGCCATCGATTCATGACCCTCGTCAGCCGCCTGACGGATGAACGCGTCCAGGTTCGGCCGCTGTTCCTCCAGCCAATCCAGGTCGCGGTCGACGCGTCCCGCGAGCAGATCCGGTCGACGCGGTTCCGCGAGCCGTAAGTGCTGCGAAAGTACGCGGCCGTCCTCGATCGACGCCGACGCCCGCACCACCGAGTGCAACACATGATCCAGCAAATGCTGGACGGCCGATCGCCTGGCCGTCGACTCGCCCTCCTGACGGGCCAGCTCGGCGGCGTAACGCCTCATCAGGTCGTGCAGGCGATAGCGGCCGGCCGAGGTCTCCTGCACGAGGTGACGGTCCACCAGTTCGTCGAGGACGTCGGCCGCGTCCCGCAGAGGGAGATCGATGAGGGCTGCCACCATCGCGGTGTCGAGGTGGCTTCCGGCCACCAGGCCGAATGATCGGAAACCTTTCCTGCACGCCTCGTCGAGCGGCTCGTACGATTCGGCGAACGCCTCCATCACGCTGCGCGCCTCAGCACGTAGGCCGGGGAGGAACATCGAGCGGTGGCTCAATCTGTCAACGAGGTCGGAGATCCGCCAGTCGGGCCGGTGCGCCAGCCGGGTGCCGGCCAATCCGACAGCGAGAGGCAGGTAGCCGCAGATGCCGAGAAGTTGGCGTGCGGCCTTCGCTTCGGCCTCCACCCGCCCGCTCCCGATGAGGGTGGCGAGCAGCTTGAGCGCCTCGGCCTCGGAGAGTACGGCAAGAGACACCGGCGGTCGCTCGGTGAGCGCCAGCAGACGCCGCCTGCTGGTGACGAGCACCGCGGCCGATCCGGAGACGGGCAGCAGCGGTTCGACCTGCCGGCTGTCGGCGGCATTGTCGAGCACCACAAGCACGGAACGACTGGCCAGCTCGCGCCGCCACATCTCCTGCCGGTCGGGTAGTTCCATCGGTATCCGGCCGGCCGGCACACCCAGTTGGCGAAGCAACGTTTCCAGTGCCATCGCCGGACGCATCCGTGTCCGCTCGCTGTGTCCCTGCAGGTCGACGAAGAGTTGCCCGTCGGAAAAGCGCTCGGCCGACCGGGAGGCCACGTGCAGTGCGAGAGTCGTCTTGCCGCAGCCCGCCATACCGTCGATCACCCGGACCGTCGGCCCCTGCCCGGATGCCTCGCGCACCTCGCACAACAACCGATCGACCATTTCCTCACGGCCGACGAAATCCATCACCGTTCGCGGCAACCAATTGCGCTTTTGAGCACCAATCCGGTTCGCCTCGACCTCGCGCGCCGATTCCGGAATCCGGCGTCGCGCCTGGGTGGCCACCGTACGAAGTCGTTCCATCTCCGCGCTGGGTGGCACCCTGAGCTGATCGGACAACGCCTCGCGAGTGGCGCGGTAGACGGCGAGGGCGCCTCCCGGGTCGCCCGCCTGGATGAGCGCGCGCATCAGGAGACACTGCGCCCGCTCTCGCAGCGGCTGATGCGAGACGTGGTCACGCAGTAGCGACACCGCCGATTCGGGGCGGCCGAGGCTGAGATACGCCTCCGTCAACAGTTCCAGCGCCGCCTGGCGTTCCTCACTGACGGCCTCGCGCTGAACGGCGAGCGCCGGCCCCAGCGCCAAGCCGGCGAGTAGTGGGGCCGCCGCGTCGACCACCTCGACGAGCACGGGGACCGCCAGCGCGGCCTCCCCATCGCGCATCAGATCCCGGGCACGACGCAAGCGGAAGTTGAATCGATGAAGATCGATAATACTTGCGTCGACGAGGAGTCGGTAACCGCCCGGTTCTCGGACGATCCTCGGCATGTCGCCCGCACCCGAGTCGAGGCTCCGCCGCAGATTGGCGGCGTACGTGCGAACGTTTGCGACAGCCGACCGAGGGGGCGCGTCCGGCCACAGCTCGTCCACCAGGTCGTGCAGCGTGACCAACTGGTTGGCCCGTACGACGAGTAGCGCGAACACCAACTGCTGCTTGGGGGTTCCAAGCGGAAGGTCCACGGCGCCGAGCCGTACCGCCAGACCCCCGAGTACCCGGATTTCCACGCTGCTGTTCCAGCCTCGGTCGGCAACCTGCCCACCGGAGCGACAGCGTAATCGATTCGTCACAAAGGCGTCGCCCCGGCTCAGACGCTGGGCGGACGGCAGGTCGTCGCCCTCGTCCGACACGGCTGCCGAAGTGGCCCGAAGCACGGTTGTAATGTTTCGCCGCCAAGGCGACGCTACTGACGGACTGAGCGATCTCGCGCTATTCGATGCATTCAGCGACGGCACGGGCACTCAAAGGAGACAGCCCGGCTTCGCTCTGCGAGCAGGCCATGGACAGAACGTCATTTAAGCTGCAATAGTTACTTATATTGCGCATACCGACATTAATTCCTTCAGACCTACTCGAATATCCCCTAATCTGCCCTCAGTCAGCAGGGCGCGGAAACGCACCGAGAAGACATAGGGGCAGCCGGCGGCAATGCGCGGCAGCGGATCGAAGCAACAGCTTCAGTCCGTGACCAGTTCGCCCCGGAGCGATATTCGAGGAGGGCAGCACTATGCGCAGCACCGAATGGGGATGAGTTTCCCGGACCCGGGTGAAGCGGTAGGCTGCCGCTCATCCCATACCGACGGTGAGCGGCGGGTGACGCGGGTTGAGCCGAACCACGGACAGCCGAACGGCTGTCGATCCGCACCTACGCGGGATCGTCTACACGTTGGTCGCGGGGGCGACGATCGTCGCCCTCACCGCGATCTACTCCGCCCGTACGCAACCCCCCGACTCCGCACGTGACTTCGTCACCGTCACCGCACTCGTCGTCACGGTGACGCTGGCCACCGTCATCAAGACCCGGCTACGGATCCGCTCCACCACCTTCTACTTCGCCTGGGTCGAGACCGCGATCGTCATTGGCCTCGCCGTCGCTCCACCCTCGTGGGTCGTCCTGGCCACCGGGATCGGCGTGGCGTGCGGATCAGTCACCCGCCTGGCACCCATCAAGGTGGCATTCGCCATCGCGAAGCACACCCTGGTGGCAGGCGGAGCCATTGTCGCCACCCTGTTGCTGGGAAGCGCCTGGCCGCCCCGGGAGCCACTCGGCATCGTCCTGCTGCTGGGGTTCGTCTACCTGGTGGCCGCCGTCCTTGACGACGTCCTCGCGATCCCGGTCATCGCGCTCGCCTCCCGCACGCCGATCCTCCAGCAGTTCCGCGACGACCTCGACCTGCGGATCGCCGGATTCGGCCTGCGTTTCCTGGTGGCCGCCAGCACCGTACTCATCCTGCGGGTCGACCCCCGATTGCTGCTCGCCGTGCCACCGCTGGTGCTCAGCCTGCACCTGGCCTACTCCAGCCGGATCCGCACCCGCACCGAGCAGCAGGCGTGGCAGCGCCTGGCCCGCGCCACCGACGCCCTGAACGTGGTCGACCTCGACCAGGTGCTCACCACCGCGGTCACTGGGGCCAGCGAACTCTTCTCCGCCGACGAGGTCGAGATCGAGCTGCGTGACAGCGGACGCACCGTCCGGGGCAACGGCACGGACATCGTGTACGACGGAACAGCCCCCCGGCCCAGCGCCGTCGACGGTCAGGTCATGCCGGTCCCGCTGGAGGGCCACGACCGCACCGACGACGTCGGCGTGCTGCGGCTGCGGTTCGCCGGCCCGGTCGAACTCTCCGAGCGCGAGCAGTACACCCTCCGTACCTTCGCCTCGGCCCTCTGCACCGCGGTCCGCAACGCCCAGGCGTACGCCGAACTCGCCCGCATCGCCGAGGACCACGCCTACGCCGCCACCCACGACGCCCTCACCGGCCTGTCCAACCGGCGGCACCTGCTCGACGAGGGCAGCGCCCAGCTCACCACCCGGCACGCCGACGGCGTCACCGCCCTGGTGCTGATCGACCTCAACCACTTCAAGGAAGTGAACGACACCCTCGGGCACGGCGCCGGCGACCAGGTGCTGATCCAGGTCGCCGAACGGCTGCGCGGCGCGGCCCGCCCCGACGACCTGGTCGCCCGCCTCGGCGGCGACGAGTTCGCCGTACTCCTGCGCGGCCTGCCCGCACCGGCCGTCGCCGCCCACCGCGCCGAGGCCCTGCTCGCGGCGCTGCACGACCCGCTCGACCTCGACGGCATGCGGATCAGCGTGGAGGCCAGCGGCGGCATCGCCGTCGCCCCCGCCACCGGCGGCATGGCGGAACTGCTGCGCCGTGCCGACGTGGCCATGTACCAGGCCAAACGCGCCGGCCAGCGGGTCGCCACCTACGCGCCGGCCCGCGACACCGCCGACCTGAGCCGGCTCACCCTCGGCGGCGAACTGCCCCGCGCCGTCGCCGACCACGAGTTCACAGTCAACTTCCAGCCCATCGTCGACCTGGCCAGCGGCGAGGTGATCGGCGCCGAGGCCCTGGCCCGCTGGCACCACCCCACCCACGGGCTCATCGACCCGCTGCGCTTCCTCGAAGCGGTGGAACGCTCCGGGCTGCTCCCCGCGTTCGCCGAGGCGATCCTCGACCAGGCGCTCATCGCTGCCGGCGCCTGGCGTGACGCCGGCTTCGACCTGCCGGTCTCGGTGAACGTGTCCCCGCGCAGCCTGCTCGACGCCCGCTTCCCCGGCGCGGTGCTGGCCCGGCTGCGCGCCCACGACCTCCCGCCGGACCGGCTCGTGCTGGAACTGACCGAGACACTCACGCTCAGTCAACTCGACGTGGTCGACCGCGTCCTCAGCCGCCTGCGGGACTCCGGCGTCCGGCTGGCACTCGACGACTTCGGCACCGGATACTCGTCGCTCTCCCTGCTCTCCCGAATCCCCGTACACGAGTTGAAGATCGACCGCAGCTTCGTCGGCGCGATGGAGACCGCGCCCGAAGCCGCCGCCGTGATCCGCTCCACCCTCGACCTCGGCCGCAGCCTCGACCTCACAGTGGTCGCCGAAGGCGTGGAGAGCGAACCGCAACGCCGCGCGCTCTGGGAACTCGGCTGCGCCGCCGGGCAGGGTCACCTGTTCGCCCGGCCGCTGCCCGCCGCCGCGCTCCTCGCCGCCCTCCAGCGCGGCCACGGCGGCCGGACCGGCGCGCTCGCACCCGCGCTGCACGACGCCGGCGCCGTCATCCGCCTCCCCGGCCGCCGCGCCGGCCGCACCCGCCCGTCGCCGCCCGCCGCCACCGACGCCCGGCAACCCTGACCCGGCCGGGGCACACCGCCGGTCTGCCACACTGGCCCGCGTGACCGCCCACGCCGACCCGGCAACCCCCGTATCCCGCCGCTGGTCGGCACTCGATGCCGCCGCCGGCGGACTCGCCCTCGACCTGGGCCTCTACGCCGCCGCCACCGTCTTCGCCGCGGTCACCGCCGCCACCTCCACGCTCCCGCCGCACCGCGCCTGGGGCGCCGTCGCCACCATCGGGTACGCGCTCGCCACACTCGCCGCGACCACTCAACTGCTCGCCCGCCGCCGCGCCCCCGGCACACCACTGGCCGGCCTGCCCGCACGCTGGACCGTCGCCGGTCTCACCTGGGCCGCCACCGCGCTGCTGCCGATCATCACGCAGAGCATCGAACGCGCCGGCGGACGCACCGACCGCGCCCAGGAGGAGGTGCTCGTGGTCGAACACGCCGGCGCCCGCCTCGCCGAACACGGCACCCCCTACCTCGGACCCGACGCCATCGCCGCCCTGCCCCCCGGCGAGCAACTCCTCGGCTACACCCCCTACCAGCCCGGCATGGCGCTGTTCGGGCTGCCCCGAGCCGCCGTCGACACCTGGTGGACCGACTCCCGCGTCTGGTTCGCCGTGGTCACCGCCCTCACCCTCGTCGCCCTCATCGCTACGCTGCGTGCAAGCGGCGGCCCCGCCGCACCCCGCCGCGACGCCGCCGTCCTGCGCGCCGTCCAGGCCGCCACCGTCCTGCCCGTCTGCGCGCTCACCCTGGCCACCGGCGGCGACGACCTCCCCGTACTCGCGCTCTGCCTCCTCGCCCTCGCGCTCGCCGCCGCCGGACGACCCGGCCGGGCCGGCCTCGCGGTCGGCGCCGCCGGCGCCCTGAAACTCTTCGCCTGGCCGGTCGCCATCGTGCTGATCTGCTGGGCCGCCACCCGCCGGTCCGCGGCCCGCACCGCCCTCGGCGCCGTCGGCCTCCCCGTCCTCGCGCTGGTCCCGGTACTCCTCGTCGACCGCGACGCCCTCGTCGAGAACGTGCTGCGCTTCCCGCTCGGCCACGGCCTCGTCAGCAGCCCCGCCCAGTCACCGTTCCCCGGGCACCTCGTCGCCGAAACACTGCCGGCCGGCCGCACCGTCGCCGCCGCGCTGCTCGTCGCCGCCGGAGGAGCCATCGCCGTCCGGCTGCTGCGCCGCCCGCCCCGCACCGCCGCCGCCACGGCCCTCATCTGCGGGTACGGGCTGCTCGCCGCGATCCTGCTGATGCCCTCCACCCGCTTCGGGTACCTGCTCTACCCGGCCGCCCTGCTCGTGCTCGCCCCCGCGCTGACGCTCACCCGATCGGACGACCCGGCGGCATTCCCGGCAACCACCCCGCGCGATCCGGCCGGAAGGCGTACACCTGAGGGATGACCACCTACCGCGACCGGGCCGAGGCGGGACGCGAACTCGCCGAACGACTGACCGACCTCGCCGGCCGGCCCGACGTCATCGTGCTCGGCCTGGTCCGCGGCGGCGTACCCGTCGCCCGGGTGGTCGCCGACCGGCTCGGCGCGGCACTGGACGTCCTCGTCGTCCGCAAGCTCGGCGTGCCCTGGGCACCCGAGGTCGCGTACGGCGCACTCGGCCCCGGCGGCGTCCAGGTCCTCAACGAGATGGTCGCCGGCCGGATCAGCGAGAACGACCGCGCCCAGGTCCGCCGCCGCGAACAGGCCGAACTGGAACGCCGCGAACAGCGCTACCGCGGCGGCCGGCCACCACTGGACCTCACCGGCCGCACCGCCGTCATCGTCGACGACGGACTCGCCACCGGCGCCACCGCCCGCGCCGCCGTCCAGGTCGCCCGCCACCTCGGCGCCGCCCGCGTCCTGGTCGCCGTCCCGATCGGCTCCGAGCAGGCGTACGACATGCTCGCCGCCGACGCCGACACGGTCGTGAGCTGCCAACTCCCGCACGACTTCACCGCCGTCGGCGCGTACTACGAGGACTTCCACGAGGTTTCCGACGACGAGGTCACGCAGGCGCTGACCGCCACCGCGTGAGAACACCCGGTACCTTCGTTGTCATGCAGATGACCTGTCCCAAGTGCCGCGGAGAGATGCGCCAGTACGAGCGCAGCGGAGTAGTCATCGACCAGTGTGGCGAGTGCCGGGGCATCTTCCTCGACCGCGGTGAGCTCGAGAAGCTGTTCGATGCCGAAGCCAACTGGAACCGGCAGCACGGCGGCGCACCGCAGCAGGCCGCGCCGGCCGGTGCCGGCTACCCGCCACCCCCGCCGCCGCCCGCCGCCGCGCCGCACCAGCCCGGCTACGGCGCCGTCCCCCCGCCCCCTCCGCCGCCGCCCGGCCACGGCTACGCGCAGCCCGCGTACGGCCACAGCCAGCAGCAGCACTACGGCTACCACGGCCACTACCGGCGCAAGAAGAAGCACGGCTTCCTCGGCGAACTGTTCGACTGACCGCCGACGACGCGCCCGCCGGGCCGGTGCACCGCATCGACCCGGCGCGCTCGTCCCCCCGGCCAGCCTCGCACCCGGACCGGCCGACGTGGACGACGCAGCTACTGGCGCGCGTTCACCCCCGGCGGCGGGTGCCGCTCACCGACCGGGACCGGCTGGAACTGGGCGAGGCAGCCGGATGGTTCCCGCTGCTCGGTTGAGGCCGCTCAGACGATCGCCATGTCCACGAAGCGCGACAGGTGCAGCTGGGCCGCGACCGTCACCGTGTCGGTCGGCCCGTTCCTGTGCTTGGCGATGATGAAATCCGCCTCGCCCGCCCGCGGCGACTCCTTGTCGTAGTAGTCGTCGCGGTGCAGAAGGATGACTACGTCCGCATCTTGCTCGATCGAGTTGTGCGCGGCAATGCCGTTGGCGATGAAGTTGTGTGTACCGAGCACCGTGGCGTCGTAGACGTCCTTTTCGCCCATTGACTCGATCGAAATTATCTCGTCCCAGAAGACGTCGTTCGTCGCGTGCAGGTCAAGATCTGCGGAGTCCAGCACCGCGGCCACCTTTGCGAGACGGGACCGGCTGGGTGCACGCTTCCACATCGCGCTGCCGGAGAACTGGGTGCCGACCGCAGCCGCGAACTCCCGGTGGCTCGTCTTGCGCTCCGCCAGCACCTCCCGAACCCGTGACCACACCTCCTTGGGCACCGTGTCCACGTTCGGGTTGCTGACGACGGATTCGAGGGTCACAAGCAGCGTCGCGCAGCCGTTGGCCCGTGCGCCGTGCACACCGATCTCCTGGAGGAAGCGGAGCTGGTCGTCGCGACCGGAAATGTCCAGGGTGTACTGCGGCCGGTGTCTGGCGACCGGCACCTGTCGCAACCGAGCGGAGATTCCGTAGCGAAGCAGCAGGCGAGAAATGTCCTCCAGCATCCGCGGTGATGTCGAGGAGAAGTGAATCCGTCCGCCCCGACCGGACTTGTCGACGGTTACGGACCCGTCCGTCGCCCAGATGTGTCGCAGGAAGAGCGTGATCTGCTCCTTGGGCAGGCCGAACACCGCCGGTGGTACGAACTTCTCGTGGGACCGCAGCCCGAACAGCCCCAACCCGTCCAACCACTCGGCGATCGGGTTCCGCCGTCCGCCAGCGAGCCGGAAGGGTGCGGGCAGGCGGAGCGTCGTTACCCGGGCGGCCGGGTAGTCGTCTCGCACAGCGGTGATCCCGAAGTGCGTGGCCGCGTCCGTCACGGCCGCCAGGTTGGCCTCGTCGCAGCTGGCGTAGCGGATCGGCTGTCGGCGGACGAACGCACCGCCTCCAAGGAGGTGCGCCAGCATCACCACCTTCGGCTCGGCCCACGGCTGGATGTTCAGCGGCGGCGGAATGTGACGCGGCGCGGCGAGCCGGGTTCCCACCGCGAGTTCCCCCAGCGGCACCCAGCCACGGAACGTAAGGAACGGATGGTTGGCAGTCGCCTCCACCTGCTTCCCGGAGGCGAGAGTCATCCGGAAGACCTCGCGCGTCCCACTGGGAAAGGCATGCGTGAGCGTTCGAGGGGTGTAGCGGAGGCCCTCGTCAAGCGCCCAGACCGGGATGTCGGTGACCTTCCCGGCCAGGAGTGCTCCGAGAGTGATCTCCGAGTTGTCATCGGCCCGAACGAGTCTGGTGTCAGCCGTCAAGCAGCCCGATTCCCGCAAGTCGGACAGTTGCGGCCGCTTGTCGGTGCGCTGCTCGGGACCACGGTTCAGCTGACTCACCGCGATCACCGGGCATTCGACCTCCTTGGCCAGCAGCTTCAGGCCACGGGACAGGTCCGCGACCTCCTGCTGCCGGCTCTCGGTGCGCTTCGGCGAGGTCATCAGCTGGAGATAGTCGACGACGATCAGCTTCAGGTCGTGCTTCTGCTTGAGCCGCCGCGCCTTCGCCCGGATCTCCATCAGGTTCATGCTCGGCGTGTCGTCGACGAAGAGCGGCGCCTCGCTGATCTCGCCCATGCAGCGGGCCAGCTTGGTCCAGTCGTCGTCGGAGAGCTGCCCGCTGCGGAGGACGTGCAGCGGTACGCGCGCCTCGGCCGAGAGGAGTCGCATGACGATCTCGACCTTGCTCATTTCCAGCGAGAAGATCGCCGACGCCTGGTTGGCGCGGATCGCCGCATTACGGGCGAAGTCCATACTCGCCGTGCTGTTGTGCGTCGGGATCATCGAGCGGCCCGCCAGATACAGGTGGTCGGGATTGTCGACAGTCACGCAGCGCACCGCAACGCTCGGCACCCGGCGGACGTCCACGACGAACCGCGAGTGGGAGCGGACGTCCGCGGACGACCGGCGCCGGGCCGCATGGGCGGTCCGCTTCCGCTCCAGCCGGAAGACCGTGTCCGGGGTGGAGAAGTTCAGCGTGTACGCGATCGACGTTTCCTCGGTACGGTCGCGCACCCTGCGCTCGGTCATGGTGCACCGGTAGCCCAGGCTGACGACGAGTTCCCGCACGCCGTCGATCAAGCGCCGCGAGGTGGACGTGTACTGAAGGTTCCCGGTCGGCGCCACCGTGCCGTCGGTGTCCATGAGACCGGCGAGCAACGCCCGGCGCTGGACTTCGGAAGCGCGTAGATAGTCCTGCGGGATGTGCTTGTCGTAGGCCACCCCGACCCGGCGGAGCAGGGCCAGGAAGGAGCCGTTCCGCTCGTGTGTGGGCAGATGCACGCTGTAGACCATGGGCCCGCTCGGGCGTACCAGGAAGCCGTCCCGGGCCACCAGGTCGAGCATCTCCGCGTCCGCGGTGGTGAAGCGGCCGGCCCCGGTGTGCCCGTCGCCGAGCCACACCCCGAGGGTGTACGGCGGGACGGTCAGGTCACGTTCCGGAAGCCGGAGCGGTGCGCAGTTCCGCACGGCGTGGTTGAGACGGCGGTCGGCAGTATCGGTGCGCAGTGTGGCCGCGATCTGCGCCGTCGTGACGATGCCGTCGTGCTCGGCGCGGCTGCCGGCGTTTACCTGCCGTTCCGCTCGGGCGCGGAGGCCGGAGATCGACGCGCTCACCGGGTAGCCCGGCACCGTCCAGTTGTGCGTCTTGCCTTTCCGGGTCACCGGGCGGGCCACCCGGTCGTTCGCACCAACCGTCTGCGCCACCGTGTGGGGCACGTTCCGGAATTCCGGGCCGACCTGTTCCAGGGTTTCGGTGAGAGTGACCGGGCGGTGCGGTCCGGCGGATGCGGTCGCCTCGGCCGCCCGTACCTTCGCCGGTGCCGGCTCGGTCCAGTGGTACCGCCGGCGTGCCTCCGCTTGACGGCGGCTGGCCCGGGTCGTGGTCTTCCACAGGTGCTCGCCGTCCGCCACGATGACCGAGCCGTCGGAGAACTCGACCTCGTAGCAGGGGCGGTCGTACATCACGTCGAAGACGTCGGTGATCGTCGTCGGGGTGCCGTCCGCGGCGAGGAGCTGCTCGCCGACGCGCACCTCACCCATCGTGGTCCAGCCCTGCGGGGTGGGCAGCGGGGTGTCGAGTGCGAGCGCCTTACCGAGACCGGGCCGGCCGGCGACGATGATGAGCTGGCCGGCGTGCAGGCCGTTGAGCAGGCGGTCGAGGTCGGTGAAGCCGGTCGGCACACCGGTCATCACCCCGCCCTGGGCGCCGACCGCCTCGATCTCGTCGAGCGTCGGCTGGAGCATGTCGGCCAGGACGGCGAAGTCCTCGCTGACGCGCTTCTCGGTGATCTCGTAGACGGCCTGCTGGGCGAGGTCGACGATGTCGTCGACGTCGCGGCTGCCGCTCGGGCCGGTCCCGTAGCCGAGCTGCACGATCCGGGTGCCGGCCTCGACCAGCCGGCGGAGCACTGCTCGTTCGCCGACGATACGGGCGTAGTAGGCGGCGTTCGCGGCGGTGGGCACGCTGGCGATCAGCGTGTGCAGGTAGGGGGCACCGCCGATCCGGGCGAGGTCGCCGGAGTCGGCTAGCGCGGCCGCCACGGTGATCGGGTCGGCGGGCTCGCCGCGCCCGTAGATGTCCAGGATCGCGTCGAAGATGGTGGCGTGGACCGGGCGGTAGAAGTCGTTGGTCTTCAGGATCTCCACGACGTCCGCGATGGCGTCCTTGGAGAGCAGCATGCCGCCGAGCACGCACTGCTCGGCGGCGACGTCCTGGGGTGGTGTCTTCTCGAACGGCGCATCGCGCGGCGGCGGCTCGGGCGATCCCCCGGTCCGTTCCGCGCGCGTCTCGTCGGTGACCGACACGGGTTCCCCCCTCGCTGCGTCGGATCGAGTCCAGCTGTATCGCCGGGGTACGACAACTCTCCGCCGACCCTCCGGTCGATCGGGGGTCATCGCCCGGCGGTCGGGGGCCAACGATACGGAACCCGAGGTCAGCCGCTCAACAAGGCCGGTGGACGAGCCTCGGGACAACCTGTGGACGCCGGGCGCAGGCATGTGCGCAGGGTGTGCACAGGGGTGTGGAAAAGTGATGGGTAATTGTGGGCTTATCGCCTCCGACCTGGGCTTTTACTATCCCCACCCTGTGGACGGAAGATTCCCGGCCGAGCTTTGTCGTCGGTCGTCCCGTACTATCGCTGCGAAACGGCGACACCTGGGACAGCGGGTTTACTTTCGGGTTGAGAGAGGTCACGCTCCGGCCGTGAGACACCGGGACTGGGGAAGCGGGGAGGACAGCCCGCGCGAGCGACGGCCGAGCGGTTCCTGGGACGAGCCCGTCGGGCCGCGCCGGGTCGACTCGTACGCGCCGGAGGGCTACCGCACGGCGAGCCGACGGCGGGCGATCGAGCGTGGCCAGGACGAACCGGTGGAGACGTACCTTCCCCGCTGGGCCCTGGAGTCCGGGGTGAGTCGCGCGGACGGCGGCGGGCGGCATGCCGCGCCCGACGACGACGAGGTGTACCCGCCGTCCTCAGGCGGTGGCCGACGGGATCTGCGCGCGATCGGTGCGGGTCCGTTGTCGGACCGCACCGCCGAGTGGACGATGGACGCCCCGCAGGAACGGGGGTACGTGGGCAACCGGCGGGCGGACGAGGACGACGAACCGGTGTCGGGGGCGGCGCCCCGGAGCCGTCCGCGCCGGGCGGCGACGCGCCGCCCGCAGGTGACCTGGTCCGGGCTGCCGGAGTCGGCGGGTACCAGCGAAGGGCCGACTGGTTCGGCCGGTGATCGCCCGGCGGGCCGGCGGCGCCGGTCGGCGTCGGGTTCGTCCTGGCCGCCGCCCGCGGAGTCGGACTCGACCTGGTCCCGGTCGGCGGTGCCGGACAGCGCGTGGACCCGTTCGGGGACGGATGCCGAGTGGCCGGCGTCGTCTTCGGACGCGGGCCGCTCGGCGTCGACGGACGCAGGCCGCTCGGCGTCGACGGCCGGATCGGAGCCGGTCTGGGGACGGGCGACGCCAACCGAGGCAGAGCCGACCTGGGGACGGACGACGCCAACCGAGGCAGAGCCGACCTGGGGACGGACGACGCCAACCGAGGCAGAGCCG
>NZ_KB895843.1:0-126403 GCF_000374985.1 Micromonospora sp. CNB394
GCTCGCTCATGCCGTCACTCCGCTTCGCTCCGTGCCGTCATGAGGCACCTCTGCGCTGAGCTGGCTGATTCGCTCGCTGCGCTCGCTCATGCCGTTCCCTCCAGCGTTGCCGAGTCGGCGGCGCTGCCGGTCGGGGGCACCGCGCCGACGCCGAAGAAGGCCCGCCGGCGAAGCTGCGCCCACCGCCCGCCCGGCCCGCGGTCGCGACCCCGGAGCTGGGCGCCGCTGACCTCCGTGCCGGCGTGCCGGGCCGCCTGGTGGGCGGCCTCCGGGAGCGACCGTACGCCTTCCACGCCGGGCAGGACAGGCCTGCGTTCCGGGACCGCGCCCAGTGCGGACAGCACGGTGGGCAGCAACGCCGCCGCGGCTATCGCGTACCCCTCGGCGGAGGGGTGGAACCGGTCCGAGGCGAACATCCGGCCGGGCTCGGCGGCGAACCGCGGCCCGAGCATGTCGCCGAGCGAGACGGTACGGCCGCCGGCCTCGACCACGGCCACCGTCTGCAAGGCCGCGAGCTGGCGGCTCCAGCGCCGGGCCAGCCAGCGCAGGGGCGGCTGGATCGGCCGGATCGTGCCCAGGTCGGGACATGTGCCGACGACCACCTCGCAGCCAGCCGCCCGGAGCGTGCGGACCGCGTCGACCAGGTAGCGCACCGCCACCGAGAACGGTGTGCGGTTGGTGACATCGTTGCCGCCGACCAGGATCACTGCGACGTCCGGCCCCACTTCGAGAGCGGACTCGACCTGCGGCTTCAGCCCGGACGACAGCGCGCCGACAACGGCGAACCGGTGCAGCCGGACCGGCCGGTGCAGGCGGCGGGACAGCCCGGTGGCCAGGAGCGAGCCCGGCGTCTCCCGACGCCTGTGCACGCCGTACCCGGCCGCCGAGGAGTCGCCCAGGACGACCATGATGACCGGCGGGCCGGGCAGCTTCGCGCCGTACACACCGTCGCAGCGCGGCGGCGGCGCCTGGGCCATCGGGATGGTGCGGCGGGCCTGCCGGGCCTGGCCGAGCAGCACGCCGCCGGTGGCGGCGGTGGCCGCCACCGTGGCGCCCGTGCCGATCGCCGCGAGGCGGGCGATCTGCCGGGCGCGCTGCCGGCGGACCGGCGCGACGGAACCAGCGTCCCCCATGAGCCGACAGTATCGCGCCGGTACGACCACTGCTGTCCGTGATCGGATGGCTGGGCGCTGCCCGGATTGGGTACCGATGGGGGCAGCGGACGCGGGCTTGCCACCGGGCCGCACCATGGTCGAGCGGAGAGGGGCGAAATCATGGGGAAGACGTTGAAGCGCAGTGCCGCGTTCGTCGCACTGGCCCGGGCGCTGGCGGCTGGCACGCGGGGCGGGCCGTCGCTCGGGGCCCGGCTGGCGGCGCTGCCGCGGATGATCCGCGCGACCACCCGGGGCGAGTACGACGGCGGCCTGCGGCTCGCGCTGATGGCCGGGGCGACGGCGTACATCGTCTCCCCGATCGACCTCCTGCCGGAGATCCCGCTGGCGATCTTCGGGTTGGCCGACGACGCGGTCATGGTCACCTGGCTGGCGGGCAGCGTGCTCGCCGAGACCGAGCGGTTCCTGGAGTGGGAGGCACATCGCAGCTCCGTCATCCCCGGGCATGTGGTGCCCTGACGGCACGTACGCTGATCGGCGAACTGACGACTGACCGACCGCCCCACGACGGCGGCGCGACGAAGGGCACAACGAGGTGCAGTACTACGACAACGTCGTCGAGCTGATCGGCAACACCCCGCTGGTACGCCTGCGCAACGTCACCGAGGGCATCCAGGCCACCGTGCTGGCGAAGGTGGAGTACGTCAACCCGGGCGGCTCGGTCAAGGACCGGATCGCGCTGCGCATGGTGGAGGACGCCGAGAAGGCGGGCATCCTGCGGCCGGGCGGCACGATCGTGGAGCCGACCAGCGGCAACACAGGTGTCGGGCTGGCCCTGGTGGCCCAGCTCAAGGGCTACCACTGCGTCTTCGTCTGCCCGGACAAGGTCAGCCAGGACAAGCAGGACGTGCTGCGCGCGTACGGCGCCGAGGTGGTCGTCTGCCCGACCGCCGTCGCGCCGGAGGACCCGCGCTCCTACTACAACGTCTCCGACCGGCTGGCCCGGGAGATCCCCGGCGCGTGGAAGCCCAACCAGTACAGCAACCCGGCCAACCCGCGCTCGCACTACGAGACCACCGGCCCGGAGCTGTGGCGGCAGACCGAGGGGAAGATCACCCACTTCGTCGCGGGCGTCGGGACCGGCGGCACCATCTCCGGCATCGGCCGCTACCTCAAGGAGGCGTCCGAGGGCCGGGTCAAGGTGATCGGCGCGGACCCGGAGGGTTCGGTCTACTCCGGTGGCACCGGCCGGCCGTACCTGGTCGAGGGCGTCGGTGAGGACTTCTGGCCGGAGACGTACGACCGGAAGATCGCCGACGAGATCGTCGAGGTGTCGGACAAGGAGTCCTTCGAGATGACCCGCCGGCTCGCCCGCGAGGAGGGGCTGCTGGTCGGCGGCTCCTGCGGCATGGCCGTGGTGGGTGCGCTGGAGGTGGCCCGCAAGGCCGGCCCGGACGACGTGATCGTGGTGCTGCTGCCGGACGGCGGGCGAGGCTACCTGTCGAAGATCTTCAACGACAGGTGGATGGCCCGGTACGGCTTCCTCGACGACTCGGGCACCGAGCCCACTGTCGCGGACGCGCTCGCCGGCAAGCCCGGTGGCCTGCCCGAGCTGGTGCACGTGCACCCGACCGAGACGGTCCGCGACGCGATCGACTACATGCGCGAGTACGGCGTCTCCCAGCTTCCGGTGCTCAAGGCCGAGCCGCCTGTGGTGACCGGCGAGGTGGCCGGCTCGATCGCCGAGAGGGACCTGCTCGACGCGCTCTTCACCGGCCAGGCCCACCTGCACGACACGATCGAGCGGCACATGGGCGAGCCGCTGCCGATGATCGGCGGCGGCCAGCCGGTGAGCGAGGCGGTCGGACTGCTGGAGAAGTCCGACGCCGCGCTGGTGCTGGTCGACGGCAAGCCCAAGGGCGTGCTGACCCGCCAGGACCTGCTCGCCCACCTCGGCGCCCGCTGACCTGCATGCAAGGAAGGGCCCCTTGTTAACACCGCCGTGTTAACAAGGGGCCCTTCCTCTACCGCAGGCGTTAATAGGGGGCCCTTCCTTACAAGCGGCGGGCGTAGCGGAGCTGGGGGACGAGTGCCTGGCCGATGTGCTCGTCCCGCTGCTCACCGGTGGCGGCCCAGCCGCCGCGCTCGTAGAACCCGCGTGCGTGGGCGTTGTCCCGCAGCACCCACAGCGCCGCGCGGGTCCAGCCCTGGGCCCGCATCGCGTCCAGCGCGTCCACCATCAGCGCCCGCCCGGTGCCCCGGCCCCGCTCGGACGGCTCCAGGTGGATCGCGTTGAGCAGCCCGGTCGCCGGGTCGCCCTCGTCGTCCGGTCCGAGGTAGCTGAACCCCGCCAGTCGCCCGTGCCGCTCGGCCACGGTCATCCGGTGGTCGGCGCCCTCCCAGGTCAGCCGCTCCACCCAGTAGCGGCCCATCGCCTCGGGCGTCGGGTCGGCCAGCACCTCGGCCGGCAGGAACGACGAGTACGCCGCCACCCGGGAGCGCTGGTGCAGGGCGCCGACCGCCATCAGGTCGGCCTCGGTCGCGGACCGTAGGGAGATCGTCACCCGGGCGACGGTACCCGCCGGGGCGGCACCTGCACCGTCTGGAGATCCTCGGCGATCACCAGGTCACCGGGGAAGTGCTCGCGCGCCTCGTCGTGGAACCGGCGCGGGTCGGCGTACCGCTGGGAGAAGTGGGTGAGCACGAGCGTGCGTACCTCCGACTCGGCCGCCACCCGCGCGGCCTGGCCGGCGGTGAGGTGCCCGACCTCGGCGGCGAGCGCCGCCTCCGACTCCAGGAACGTCGACTCGATCACCAGCAGGTCGGCGTGCTCGGCCAGCGCGTACACGCCGTCGCAGAGTCCGGTGTCCATCACGAAGGCGAACCGCTGGCCCGGCCGGGTCACGCTCACCTCGTCCCGGGTGACGCGACGCCCGTCGCGGTCCAGGTGGCCGTCGCGCAGCAGCCGTCCCACGTCCGGCCCGGCGATGCCGTACGCGGCCAGCCGCTCCGGAAGCATCCGGCAGCCGTCCCGCTCGACCAGTCGGTAGCCGTACGTCTCGATCGGGTGCCGCAGCCGGCGGGCCTCCAGCGTGCCGACGCCCAGCGTGATCCGCTGCCCGTCGGCGTCGATCGGTTCGACTGCCAGCTCGGCGGTCTCGTAGAAGCTGGACGCGTGGCGCAGCCGGGCGAAGTACTCCGCGCCGCCGGCCGGGAAGTGCACCGCCACCGGGCGCGGTACGCGGTCCAGTGAGAGCCGCTGGATCATGCCGGGCAGGCCGAGGCAGTGATCGCCGTGGAAGTGGGTGACGCAGATCCGGGTCAGGTCGGTGGCGGTGACCCCGGTGTGCAGCATCTGCCGCTGGCTGCCCTCGCCCGGGTCGAAGAGGATCACCTCGTCGTCCCAGCGCAGCAGGTAGCCGTTGTGGTTGCGCTGCCGGGTCGGGGCCTGGCTGGCCGTACCGAGCACCACCAGCTCACGCATGGACACGGCATCCTCCGGAGGGCAAAAAAGCGACCCCCGGGGCTTCCGCGCTCGCGCGCGGGCCGGCTGGACTGGGCCGGCACCCCGGGGGTCGGGTGGCTGTCGTGGTTTCGCCGCACCGCTGCCACACGGTCTCGACGATCCTGCAGGTGCCCGCCTCGCGGCGGACGAGATTTCACTGTCGAGGACAGCGGCTAGCGGACAGCCACCTCACGAGTCCGATTGCTATACAAGTCTGGACCACCTCCTTTCCCGTGTACCGCCACGCTATCCACTTCGCGGCGGCCGCGGCAACGGATTTCGATCACAGGCGTCAGTCCAGGCCGATCGGGCCCTCGCGCGGGCCCTCCTCGTGGGCCGGCTGCACCGCCAGTGACGGGAAGTCGGCCAGGTCGCCCTCCGGCTCGGCGTCCCACTCGGGGAAGACCAGCGGGCTCTGCAGGTAGAGGCAGAGCAGCTGGGTGAGCTGGTGCAGGCCGTCGAGGTGGGTGCGCTCGTGGCCGTGGGTGGCGTCCACGCCGAATCCGAGCAACGCCACCCGGGCGTGCGCCCCGGCCTCGACCGCCGCGGCCACGTCCGAGCGGTAGTAGTCGAACACGTCCCGGACCAGGTCCACGCCGTGCTCCTTGGCGATCGCGGCCAGGTTGCGGGTCAGGTGGTAGTCGAACGGGCCGACCCCGTCGCCCATCGCCAGCGTCGCCGCGGTCTCCCGGGACTGCTGGCCCGGCGCGACCACCGCCGCGTCCACCGAGACGATCTCCGCGACGTCCGGGTCCAGCCCGTGGCTCGCGCCGTGGCCGATCTCCTCGGTGACGGTGACCAGCAGGTGCGCGGTGACCGCCGGGGTGACACCGGCGTCGACCATCGCCTTGAACGCGGTCAGCACCGCCGCCACGCCCGCCTTGTCGTCCAGGTGCCGGGACTTGACGTACCCGCTCGGGGTGATGGCCGGGTTGGGCAGGAACGCGACGAAGTCCCCGGCGTCGATGCCCAGCGCCCGCAGCCCGGCCTCGTCGTGCACCGGCTCGTCCACCCGCACCTCGACCAGCTCCCAGCCGACGCCCTGGAGGTCGACCGCCTCGTTGTAGCGGTGGCCGCTGGCCTTCAGGGGCAGGACCTGGCCGGTGACGACCCGGTCCAGGTCGTCGGTGAAGATCCGCACGTGTGCGCCCTCGGCGAAGCGGGCGCTGTGCGTACCGATCGGGTTGATCTCCAGCCGGCCGTTCTCCTTGAGCCGCTTCACCATGCCGCCGATGGTGTCGGTGTGCACCACCACGGCCCGGTCGGCGCCGGTCGATCTGGGGCCGGGCAGGCAGGCGCTCAGCGCCCCGCGACGGGTCAGCGTGGAGCTGATCCCGATCGCGGAGAGCCGTTCACCCACGTACTGCTGGATGTGGTCGGTGCGTCCCGACGGGCTGGGGATCTCCAGCAGCTCCACCAGCACCTGGCTGAGGTAGTCGAGGTCGAGCTTGAGCGGTTGGGTTTTGCGTGCGGTCATGCCCCAGAGCCTGCCGCACCGGCAGGCGACCAGAGACGCTGCGGTGCCCGGGTACCCGGGAAGAGCAGGTCGACGAAGCGCTCGGCGGTCGGCTGCGGCTCGTGGTTGGCCAGTCCGGGACGCTCGTTCGCCTCGATGAACACGTGTTCCGGCCGGTCCGGGGCGGGGACCAGCAGGTCCAGCCCGGTGACCGGGATGTCCAGCGCCCGGCTCGCCGTGACGCACGCCTCGGCGATGGCCGGGTGCAGCTCGGCGGTCACGTCGTGGATCGTGCCGCCGGTGTGCAGGTTGGCCGTCCGGCGGACCGCCAGCACCTCGCCCTCCGGGAGCACGTCGTGCATCCGGTAGCCGGCCTCCGCCACCACCTCGCGGGTCATGTCGTCGATCGGGATGCGGGACTCGCCACCGGTGGCTGCCGCCCGGCGCCGGCTCTGCCGCTCGATCAGCTCGGTGATGTCGTGCACGCCGTCACCGGTGATCTGCGCCGGACGGCGTACCGCGGCGGCCACCACCTCGTGGTCGATCACCACGACCCGCAGGTCGTCGCCCGCGCGCAGCTCCTCGATCAGCACGTCCGGGCAGAACCGGCGGGCCAGCTCGACGGCGGCGGTCAGAGCCTCCGGCGTACGCACCCCGACGGTGATGCCGTTGCCCTGCTCGCCCCGCGCCGGCTTGACCACCACCGGCCCCACGTCGTTCAGGAACGTGACGTCGTCGGGCTCGCCGGTGGCGGTGCGGCCGCGCGGCACCGACAGCCCCGCCTCGGTGAGGATGCGCCGGGTCACCCGCTTGTCGTCGCAGCGGCTCATCGCCACCGCCGAGGTCAGCTCCGACAGCGACTCGCGGGTGTGGATGGTCCGGCCGCCGGTGGTCAGCTTCAGCTCACCCCAGTGCGGGTCGGTCACCTCGACCCGGATGCCGCGGCGCATCGCCTCGTCCGCGACGATCTTCGCGTACGGGTTCAGCTCGTCGTACCCCTCGGGCATGGCGGGCAGGAACAGGCGCTCGTTGATCGGGTTCTTCCGCTTGACGCAGAGCGTGCCGGTGCGGTGGAAGCCGAGCCGCTCGTACAGCCGGATCGCGCCCGAGTTCTCGGCCAGCACGGACAGGTCCACGAACGCCCGTCCGCGCCCGTCGAGCCGGTCGGCGAGCGCGGTCAGCAGCGCCTGCCCGGTGCCGGGCGGGGCGGTGTTGAAGTCCACGGTCAGGCACCACAGGCTGGCGCCTTTCTCCGGGTCGTCGAAGACCGCGACGTGGTCCACGCCGGTGATGGTGCCGACCACCTCACCGGTGGCGTCCTCGGCCACCAGGTGCAGGAACCGGTTCGTGCCGGCGTTGTCCACCAGCACCTCGACGGGGGCGGTGACCATGCCGTTGCGCGCGTAGATCCGGTTCACCGCCTCGGCGTCGGCGGCGTCGCGCAGCGGCCGGACGGTCAGCCCGGGCACCTCGCCGCCCTCGGTGGCGGCGGGCCGCTTCTCGCCCAGCGGCAGCCGGTAGGTCAGCGACGGGTCGATGAACAGCTCGTCCGGCAGCCGGGACACCAGCACGTGCGGGTCGCGCAGGTAGATGCAGATGTCCCGGGCGCCGACCGCTTCGGAGCGCAGCACGTCGGCCACGTGCACCTGGTCGTCGAACGTCTGCCCGAACACCAGCCGGCCCCAGCCGCAGTCCAGCACCACGCCCGAGGCGTCGGTGGACGGGGTCTGCGGCTGTCGCGGCTCCGGCGTACCCGGTGCGATCGGGTCGCCGCCCGGGCCGGTGCGTTCCCGGCGCCGGCCCAGCACCCGTTCCCGGTCGGTTCGCGCGGTTCCGGTGGCGAGGGTGTCCGTCATGGTCAGTCGATTCCGTGGCTCTGGAGCCACATTTCCAGGAGTCCCAGTTGCCACAGCTTGTTTCCGTTCAACGGGGTCAGTTCGGCGTTCGGGTCGGCGAGCAGCGCGTCGACGTAGTCGGCGCGGAACAGGTCACGACGGCGCGCCTCCGGGGCGGTGAGCGCGTCGCGTACCCGGTCGAGAAGCTTGCCCTCCAGGTGGGTGAGGCCGGGCACGGGGAAGTAGCCCTTGGGCCGGTCGATGACCTCGTGCGGCAGGACCCGGCGGCCGATCTCCTTGAGCACGCCCTTGCCGCCCTGGGCCAGCTTCAGCTCCGGCGGGCAGCTCGCGGCCAGCTCGACGAACTCGTGGTCGAGGAACGGCACCCGGGCCTCCAGCCCGTGCGCCATGGTCATGTTGTCGACCCGCTTCACCGGGTCGTCGGTCAGCATGACCTGGGTGTCGATCCGCAGGCCCGCGTCGACTGCGGTCTGTGCCCCCGCGCGGCCCAGGTGCGCGGCGACGAACTCCCGCGCCGGGTCGCCCTCGGCCAGCCACGCCGGGTTGAGCACCCGGGCCAGTCCGGCCGCGTCGCGGTCGAAGAACGCCTTCGCGTACGTCTCGAGCGCCTGCTCCCGGTCCACCCCGGCGAGCGGCGGGTACCAGTGGTAGCCGCCCAGGATCTCGTCCGCGCCCTGACCCGACTGCACCACCTTGACGTGCCGCGCGACCTCCTGGCTGAGCAGCCAGAACGCCACGCAGTCGTGGCTGACCATGGGCTCGCTCATGGCCGCGACGGCGGCTTCCAGCGGCGGCAGCAGGTCACCGGTGGGCACCCGGATCTGGTGGTGGTCGGTGCCGAACGTCTTCGCCACCAGGTCGGAGTAGACGAACTCGTCGCCCTCCCGGCCGCCGACCGCGTCGAAGCCGATGGAGAACGTGGCCAGGCCGGACCGGGCCTGCCCCTCACCGGCGAGCAGCGCGACCACCAGGCTGGAGTCGAGGCCGCCGGAGAGCAGCACGCCCACCGGCACGTCGGCCACCATGCGGCGGCGTACGGCGGTGGTCAGCGAGTCGAGCAGCGCGTCCTGCCAGTCCCGCTCGGACCAGCCGGCCCGCTCGGCGTCGCGGCCGAAGGACGGATCCCAGTACACCCGTTCGTGGGTGGAGCCGTCCGCCTCGTACACCCGGACCGTGGCCGGCGGAAGCTTGGTGACGCCGGCCAGGATGGTGCGCGGCGGCGGCACGATGCTGTGGAAGCTCAGGTAGTGGGCGAGCGCCACCCGGTCGATGGTGGTGTCGATGCCGCCACCGGCGAGCAGCGCCGGCAGGGTCGAGGCGAACCGCACCACACCGGGGCTCTCGGCCAGGTAGAGCGGCTTGATGCCGAGGCGGTCCCGGGCCAGCACCAGACGGCCGGTGTCGCGCTCGCTGATCGCCACCGCGAACATGCCGATCAGGTGGTCGACGAAGTCGAGCCCCCACTCGGCGTACGCCTTGATCACGACCTCGCTGTCGCCGGACGAGAAGAACCGGTGGCCCTTGGCCTGAAGTTCGGCGCGCAGCTCCCGATAGTTGTAGATGCAGCCGTTGAAGACACCGGTGAGCCCGGCGGCGGCGTCCACGATGGGTTGGCCGCTCGCCGCGGACAGGTCGATGATCTTCAGGCGCCGGTGTCCCAGCGCGGTCGGGCCCTGCGACCAGACGCCGCTGTCGTCGGGCCCTCGGTCACTCATCGTGGCCGCCATCCGCTCCACGGCCGAGACGTCGGCGCGTGAACCGTCACGGCGGAACTCTCCCGCAAGTCCGCACATACGAGCCAATGCTGCCAGAACTTGTTGCAGTTCGCCTGTTGAGACGATGACGAACGTGTGACAGCTTGCTACCATGCGCCGTCACGCAGGGTGGCTGCCTGTCATGCCTTCGGTTCCTGCCCTCCACGCCCGGATGCCGGAAACCCGGCCCCGTTCCGGTGTGAGTAACACCGCACAGACCGCCTAGCGCGCCCGGCGTCTTCGGCTTCGGCCGATCTCGCGATTGGGTGCCCCGCAATCCTCGTGAACCCGACAGTCTGCGGGCTCAAGCTGCAAGATCGCATGGCAAGGTGGCGGCTACCGCCAGGAGACGGTAGCCGCCGACCGGGTCAGGCGGTGCGGGCCACCCCGACCGGGCAGCTCAGCCCGTTCGGGCCGTGGTTGCAGTAGCCGTTCGGGTTCTTCGTCGGCGCCAAATACTGCTGGTGGTAGTCCTCGGCGAAGTAGTAGTCGCCGAGCGGCGCGATCTCGGTGGTGATCTCACCCTTGCCGGCCCGCTCCACGATCGGCGCGAACGCGTCCCGCGATGCCTTGGCGGCGGCGAGCTGCTCGTCGGTCGTGGTGTAGATCGCCGAGCGGTACTGGGTGCCCACGTCGTTGCCCTGGCGCATGCCCTGGGTCGGGTCGTGGTTCTCCCAGAAGACCTTGAGCAGGTCCTCGTAGGCGATCTTCGACGGGTCGTAGACCACCTGGACCACCTCGGCGTGCCCGGTCATGCCCGAGCAGACCTCCTCGTACGTCGGGTTGGTGGTGTACCCGCCCGCGTAACCGGCGGACGTGGTGATCACGCCGGGGAGGGTCCAGAACAGCCGCTCGGCGCCCCAGAAGCAGCCCATGCCGAAGACGGCGACCTGCGCGCCCTCGGGGAACGGGCCCTTCAGCGTCGACGGCAGCACCTCGTGCCGGTCGGCGATCGGCATCGCGATCGGGCGGCCCGGCAGGGCCTGGTCAGGAGAGATCATCTCGGCCTTCATGCGGCGGAGGAACACGGTGGGACTCCTCTCTTGGCTTTCCCAGCGCGTGCAACAGCATCGGCCCCCGGTTCCTTACCCGCCCACGCCGGCGTCAGGCCAGCGCCGCCGAGATCCGCCCGGCGAACTCCGTCGCCTCGGCGTCGTCCGCGTACCGGGTACGTGGCCAGAAGAAACCGCGCAGCCCGTCGCCCTTGGTGCGGGGCACGACGTGGGTGTGCAGGTGCGCTACGGACTGGGACACCCGGTTGTTCATCGCCACGAACGTCCCACCGGAGCCCAGACCGGTCTCCACGGCGACGGCGATCCGCTGCACCAGCCGGAAGTAGCCGGGCAGCGCGTCGGCCGGCAGGTCGGACAGGGTGACCAGGTGGGTGCGGGGCACCACGAGCACGTGTCCCTTGAACACCGGCCGGGTGTCGAGGAACGCGACCCCGTCCGGCTCGTCGATCACCCGGAAGGCCGGCACCTCGCCCGCCACGATCCCGCAGAACACACACCCGCTCACGCCCCCACCCTAGGCCCCACCCGGCCACCCCACCTCCGGCCGATTGCGATCATGAGGTTGGCGGCGACAAATGGGACCGCCGGCACCGTCAACCTCATGATCAGCGAGAAGCGGCCGGGTCAGGCGCGGTCGAGGTAGGCGTCCCAGTCGTCGTCGGGGACACCGATCGGGCCAATCTCGCCATTGGCGAGGCGAGCCCGGATGTCCGCCTCCCACCGACGGGCCCAGCGCCTGAGTCCGCCGATGTCGACCTCGCCGAGCCCGTAGGAGGCGAATGTCTCCACCTCGAGCTCGTCGACCCCGCCGAGTCGGTCGGCCAGCTCGTGAAGCGAGAACGCGACGGTGTGCCGGGCTCCCAAGGATTCGAGTCCCCTGCACTCCACGATCCGGCTGGCGGCGCGTACGTCGATGTAGTCGCGATGCGCGGCGCGGTCGTGAAACGCCCTGACCTTGAGGCCGATGGCGTCCTCCAGCGCGAGCACCGGCCCGATCTGCATCCTCGCGGGCGGTCCGATGGCCTCTTTCAAGAGGTCGACCTCGCAGGCGAAGCCGGGCCCTTCGACCAGCAACCGGGCCATCCGCGGCATCGCCTCGACGACCCGGCAGCCGAACCCTGCGGCTCGGTACGCCTCGGCCAGCCGCGCCGCCACCAGAGGCAGCGGCAGCGCGGTTGCGGTGGCGAAGTCGATGTCGCGGGACGGCCGGCTCACGAGATCGTGCGCGGCGAGTGCGTACCCACCGGCGAGCACCAGACCGAGGTCGTCACCGGCGCGAAATCCGACGTGCAGCAGGCGTGTGTGCAACTCGTCCACGGCTAGGCCACCAGGCCCGGCATCCTGCTCTCCCAGAGGCGGATCACCCGGCGCGCGGTCAGCTTGCGGATGCGGGACCAGTCCTGCCGGAGAAGCGTCGGATTGACGTACCGGACGATGTCCTCGCGCTGCCCGCAGTCCATCAGCGTGCGGTAGAGCGTGAGCCGCTGCCCGCTGTCGTCGACGTCGAACTCGGTGAGACCGGACCACGCGAGGCGGATCGGCAGGGTGACCCGGCCGTGCTCGGGCCCCTTGAGGTCGCCCAGGCACGTGGGAATCCGGTCGGCGACGCCGTGCAGGCGGGAGGGGAGCGCCTCGGTCGTACTCACCGGACCAGTATGGCCGACCACCCCGACACCTTCGCGGTTGTGACTCGCGCCGGGTTGCCGGGAGCACGGCCGGGCGGCGGGCTAACGTCTGCGGCATGAGCCACGGCTTCGAGACACTCGCCATCCACGCCGGTCAGGCCCCGGAGGCCCGCACCGGCGCGGTGATCCCGCCGATCTACCAGACCAGCACGTACGCGCAGGACGCCGTCGGCGCGCCGCGCGAGGGCTACGAGTACAGCCGCTCCGGCAACCCGACCCGGGACGCGCTGCAGGAGTGCCTGGCGGCGCTGGAGGGCGGCCCGGTGGCGCTCGCCTTCGCCAGCGGCCTGGCCGCCGAGGACACGCTGCTGCGGACCGTCTGCAAGCCGGGCGACCACGTGGTGATCCCGGACGACGCGTACGGCGGCACGTACCGGCTGTTCGCCAAGGTGGCCGAGCGCTGGGGCCTGGCGTACACCCCGGCGAAGGTCTCCGACCCGGACGCCGTGCGCGCCGCGATCCGCCCGGGCACCACCCGGATCGTGTGGGTGGAGACGCCGACCAACCCGCTGCTCGGCATCGCCGACATCGCGGCGCTCGCAGCGGTGGCGCACGACGCCGGCGCGCTGCTGGTGGTCGACAACACCTTCGCCTCGCCGTACCTCCAGCAGCCGATCGGGTTCGGCGCGGACGTGGTGGTGCACTCCACCACCAAGTACGTCGGCGGGCACTCCGACGTGGTCGGCGGCGCGCTCGTCGCGGCGGACCGCACGCTCGGTGAGGAGCTGCGCTACCACCAGAACGCGATGGGCGCGGTCAACGGCCCGTTCGACGCCTGGCTCACCCTGCGCGGCATCAAGACCCTCGGGGTACGGATGGACCGGCACTGCGACAACGCCGAGCGGATCGCGGCCTACCTGGACGGACACGCGAAGGTCGCCCAGGTCGTCTACCCGGGCCTGCCCTCGCACCCGGGCCACGAGGTGGCCGCCAAGCAGATGCGCCGGTTCGGCGGCATGATCTCGTTCCGCGCCGCGGGCGGCGAGGAGCACGCCGTCCAGATCTGCAACCGGGCCCGGCTGTTCGTGCTCGCGGAGTCGCTGGGCGGCGTGGAGTCCCTGATCGAGCACCCGGGCCGGATGACACACGCGAGCGCCGCGGGCTCGCCGCTTGAAGTTCCCGGCGATCTCGTGCGACTGTCTGTCGGCATCGAGACGGTCGACGACCTGCTCGCCGATCTGGAGCAGGCCCTGGGCTGACCGCTGGCTGGGGAGGGTGGCAGTGCCGGACATCTTGCCGACGACCTGGGTCGGGACGACCGCGAAACAGATCGCCCGGGCGGTACGCCGTGGCGACGTCTCCGCCACCCAGGTCGTCGCCGACCACCTGGACCACGTCGCCCGGGTCGACGCCGAGCTGGGCGCGTTCCGCGCGGTACGCGCCGGCGAGGCGATCACCGAGGCGGAGAAGGTCGACGAGCAGGAGGAACTGGCGAACCTGCCGCTGGCCGGGGTGCCGGTGGCGGTCAAGGAGAACACGCCGGTGGCCGGCCTGCCCACCTGGAACGGGTCGGCCGCGATGCGTACCGAGGTGGCGGAGGCCGACCACGAGGTGGTCCGGCGGCTGCGCGGCGCGGGCGCTGTCATCCTCGGCGTGACCCGGATGCCGGAGCTGGGCCTGTGGGCCCTCACCGACGACGACACCGCCGTCACCCGCAACCCGTGGGACCCGGCGCGTACCCCGGGCGGCTCGTCCGGCGGTGCGGCCGCCGCGGTGGCCGCCGGGCTGGTGCCGATGGCCCACGGCAACGACGGTCTCGGGTCGATCCGCATTCCGGCGGCCTGCTGCGGTCTGGTCGGGCTCAAGCCCGGCCGGGGCGTGGTGCCCTGCCAGCTCGGCGCGGACGACTGGTTCGGCCTCACCGAGCACGGCATGCTGACCAGCACCGTCGCCGACGCGGTGGTCGGCTTCTCGGTGCTGGCCGGACGCCGGCCGGACAAGCTGGTCCCGCCGGAGCGGCTGCGGGTGGGCGTCTCGCTGCGCTCGCCGGTGCGCGGCGTCTCGCCGGACGCACCGAGCCGGGACGCGGTCGCCGCCGCCGGCCGGCTGCTGGCCGCCGCCGGTCACGACACCGTGCCCGCCGACCCGGTCTACCCGACCCGGCTCGGCCTCCAGGGCATCGCCACCTGGTTCGCGTCGGCCGCCGCCGACGTGCGCGCCGCCGGGGTGGCGCCGCGTCAACTCCAGCGACGCAGCCGCCGGCACGTCACGCTCGGCGAGTGGGCGCAGCGCCGGGGGTACGTGCGGGAGGCCGACCGGGCCGCCTGGCGCGAACGGTCGGTGCAGTTCTTCGCCGACAACTCGGTCGACCTGCTGCTCACCCCGGCGCTGGCCGGGCCGCCGCCGGAGGCCGCCGGGTGGTCCGGCCGCTCCTGGCTCGCGAACATGTCGACGAACATCAGGTACGCCCCGTACGCGGCGCCGTGGAACATCGCCGGGTTGCCGTCGATCGTGGTGCCGGTCGGCCGCCGCCCGGACGGGCTGCCCGTCGGCGTGCAGTTCGTCGGCCCGCCCGGCTCCGAGCTGCTGCTGCTCGGGGTGGCGGGCCAGTTCGAGATGCAGGCGCCGTGGGCCCGGCACGCCCCCGGCTATCCCCGCGTCGGAACGGGGTCGCCGGCCACGTCGGCGCAGATCCCACCGGGACCGGGTGGCACGATCGGGGCATGACGGAACTGGTCGGCCTCGCCGACGTACAGGCCGCGCGGGAACTGCTCGCCGGTGTCACCCGTACCACCCCGCTGGAGCCGTCCCGGCCGCTCAGCGCCGCGCTCGGCGGGCCGGTCTGGCTCAAGTGCGAGAACCTCCAGCGCGCCGGGTCGTACAAGGTGCGCGGCGCGTACGTGCGGATCTCCCGGCTCTCGGCCGAGGAGCGGTCCCGCGGCGTGGTCGCGGCGAGCGCCGGCAACCACGCGCAGGGGGTGGCGCTGGCCGCCGGGCTGGTCGGCGCGCACGCCACCGTCTTCATGCCGGTGAACGCGCCGCTGCCGAAGGTCGCCGCCACGAAGGGGTACGGCGCGCAGATCGAGCTGGTGGGCAACACGGTGGACGAGTCGCTCGTCGCGGCGCAGACCTTCGCCGAGCGGACCGGGGCGGTGTTCATCCACCCGTTCGACCACCCGGACGTGATCGCCGGGCAGGGCACCGTGGCGCTGGAGATCCTCGAACAGTGCCCGGACGTGCGCACCATCGTGACCGGGGTGGGCGGCGGCGGCCTCGCCTCGGGCATGGCGGTGGCGGCCAAGGCGCTGCGTCCCGACGTACGCGTGATCGGGGTCCAGGCGGCGAGCGCCGCCGCCTTCCCGCCCTCGCTGCGGGCCGGCGAGCCGCTGCGGCTGCCCTCGTTCGCGACGATCGCCGACGGTATCGCCGTCGGCCGTCCGGGCGAGCTGACCTTCACCCATGTCCGCAAGCTCGTCGACGACGTCGTCACGGTCTCCGAGGAGGACATCTCCCGGGCGCTGCTGATGTTGCTGGAACGCGGCAAGCAGGTTGTCGAGCCGGCCGGCGCGGTCGGCGTGGCGGCGCTGCTGGCCGGCGCGGTGGAGGTGACCGAGCCGGTCGTCGCGGTGCTCTCCGGCGGCAACATCGACCCGCTGCTCATGCTCCGGGTGATCGAGCACGGCCTGGCGGCGGCCGGCCGGTTCCTGCGGATCACGGTGCGCTGCACGGACCGGCCCGGGCAGCTCGCCTCCCTGCTGGGCGAGATCGCCGAGCACCGGGCCAACGTGGTGGACGTGGTGCACCAGCGCGCCAACCCGCACCTGCGCCTCGGCGAGGTGGAGGTGGCCCTGTCGGTGGAGACCCGCGGGGTGGAGCACTCGGACACGCTGATCAGTGCGCTGCGGGCCAGCGGCTACCAGGTGGTCTTCACCGGCGAGGGCTGAGCCCCGGCCGGTGCGCGGACGCCGCGGTGGAACGCGAACGCCCCGGCCGGATGATCCGGTCGGGGCGTTCGGGTGTGCGGCTCGGGTCCGAGGAGGGCCTGTCAGCCTCGGTCGGGTTCGGGACCCGAGCCATCCGGCGCGGGTCCGGAGGGGTCAGCCGCTGTACGGCTCGAAGGAGACGATGGTCACCTTGATATCGGCGCCGCTGGGCGCCGTGTAGGTGCAGGTCTGCCCTGCCTTGCCGCCGAGGATCGCCTTTCCGAGCGCGGACTCGGGGCTGTAGACCGTGAGGTCGGTGGTGGAGGCGATCTCCCGGGAGCCGAGGAGGAAGGTCTCGCTGTCGTCGGCGTCGTCGTCGAAGTAGATCTTCACGACCATGCCCGGCGAGACCGCGTCGGCATCCGGCGCCTCACCGACCTTGGCGGTGCGCAGCAGCTCCTTGAGGTAGAGGATGCGGCCCTCGGCCTTGCCCTGCTCCTCACGGGCGGCGTGGTAGCCACCGTTCTCCCGCAGGTCGCCCTCCTCGCGCCGGGCGTTGATCTCGGCGGCGATGACCGGCCGGTTGGCGATCAGCTCGTCGAGCTCGGCCTGCAGACGGTCGTAGGCGTCCTGGGACAGCCAGGTGGCGGGCGCCTCGTTTCCATTTGTGGACACAGGCGTTCTCCTCGATTGGTGCGGACTGGCTGACAGGTGAACTTGCAAGGCTACCAGTGCGGGTCACGTCGAGGTGTGATCGATCACCCCGGGTGCCGGTGACGGGACCGGGGTGCGGTGGCCGGCGACTCGCCGGCGGGCCGGCTCAGCCGGCGGGCCGGCAGCGCAGGACCTCGCCGATGAACGGCCGGGTGCTCGTGGGCACCTCCTGCCGGGCCCGGATGTGGCGCTGACCGGGCTCCGCGGTCACGGTGGCCTCGGCGGTGCCCACCTGGGCCCCGTCGTGGGAGCGGGCCCGTAGCAGGCAGGTGGCGGAGCCGCCCGGCGGCACGGTGACCCGGAAGTCGACCACCACCCGGGAGTCGGTGATGTCGGTGTAGCTGATCATCTCGCCCCGGTATTCCGGGTCACCGTACTGGTAGTAGAGCTTCGTCGCGCCCAGCCCGAGGACGGCCAGCACGACCGTCACCGTGAGGGCGAGCAGGAGTGGCCGGCGGCGTCCCGGCTCCCGGCGGCGTCCGTAGCGGCCCGGCGGGAAGACCGGCGCCTCCGCGGCGACTGTGGCGTGCGTCTCGCTCACCGGCGGGTATCTCCTGGCGTTGTTGTCGGCGGCATCGGCAAGAATGGCTAGGTCCATCTTCCCAGCCCGGCGCTGAGTCAAGGATGGCAGGTCGGCCTGGACCGGCGGGCGTGGCCCTGGCCACTCCGGTGGCGGGGCCCGGCCGGCCGTCGCGGGGGCTTTCGCGGGCGCGGGGGGAGATTCCGGCAGGTCAGCCGGTCGGCCCGGGGCCGACCGGCGGGCACAGACGAGGAGCGCCGAAGGTGGCAGAACAGCTGCGTCTCATGGCGGTGCACGCCCATCCCGACGACGAGTCGAGCAAGGGCGCCGCCACCATGGCGAAATACGTCGCCGAGGGGGTGGACGTCCTGGTCGTCACCGCCACCGGTGGTGAGCGGGGCAGTGTGCTCAACCCCAAGATGGACCGCCCCGACGTGTGGGCGAACATCGGAGACATCCGGCGGGCCGAGATGGACGCCGCCCGGGCCATCCTCGGCGTCGAGCAGGCGTGGCTCGGCTTCGTCGATTCCGGGCTGCCCGAGGGCGACCCGCTTCCGCCGCTGCCGGAGGGCTGCTTCGCCCTCCAGGACGTGGACGTCGCCGCCGCGCCGCTGGTGCGCCTGATGCGGCAGTTCCGCCCGCACGTCGTCACCACGTACGACGAGGAGGGCGGCTACCCGCACCCCGACCACATCATGACCCACAAGATCACCGTGGCGGCGTTCGACGCGGCCGGTGACCCGGAGCGCCACCCCGGGCTGGGCGAGCCGTGGCAGCCGCTGAAGCTCTACTACGACGTGGGCTTCTCCCGCGCCAAGATCATGAGCCTGCACGAGGCGGTGCTCGCCGCCGGTCTCGAATCGCCGTACGGCGAGTGGATGAAGCGCTGGGACGAGCGCCCCGACAAGGGCGCCCGGATCACCACCCGGGTCGAGTGCGCCGACTACTTCCCGGTCCGCGACGACGCGCTGCGCGCGCACGCCACCCAGATCGACCCCGACGGCTTCTGGTTCCAGGTGCCGATGGAGCTGCAGAAGCACGCCTGGCCGACGGAGGACTTCCAACTCGCCCGGTCGATGGTCGACAGCCCGCTGCCCGAGTCCGACCTGTTCGCGGGCGTACGTGAGGCGTGCCGTGCCCACTGACCAGGCCGGGGGCTACCCTGGTGCTCAGTCGCACATCGGAGGAACACCATGCTGACCACCGTCGAGGTGCTCGCGCAGAACAACTTCGGTGACACCCGTACGGGTGGTCTGGCCGGTCCGATGGGCCTCTTCCTCATCGTCGCGCTGGGCACCGTCACCGTCCTGCTGATCCGCAACATGAACGGCCGGCTGCGCCGGCTGCCCGACCGCTTCCCGCAGCAGGGCACCCCCGGCCGGGCCGATTCCGCAGTCGCCGATCCGACAGACGGGCTCGTCGGGCAGGATTCACCGACGAATGCGCCCAACGGCTCCCAGCAGCACCGGAACAGCTGAACACCGCGTGAATCACGCCCAAGCCGGTCGTCGCCCCCTGTTGCGACCACCGGCTTTGGCTTAGCCTTCCGCCGGGGGGACCGTCAGGCCCCGGACCCTGCGCGGAAGGGGGACGCCGATGTCGAAGTCAGCACCGGCCCCCGACCATGCCCCCGCCCGACCCGTCGACGGGGCGGCCCCGTGACCACCGAGCCGGCCGACCGTTCCCCGGACCGGATCGGCCTGCACGGGACGCCGGTGGGCGTCGTCCTGCTCACCGTCGCGGTCGCGCTCACCGGTCTGCTCGCCGCCGCGCTCGGCCTCACCGTCCCGTCGCACCTGCCGGTCGACCACCCCCTGCCCGGCCCGGCCCGCTTCGGCATCGCCACCGTCGCGTTCGCGGTGGCGCAGCTCGCCCGGCTGCGCTTCCGCAGCGCCTCGGGCATGGTGAGCATCACCTGGGGCGAGGCCGCACTCGTGGTCTGCCTCTGGCTGGTGCCGGCCGGTTGGCTCCCGGCCGCCGCCCTCTTGGGTGTGGGCGCCGCCTGGACCGTGATGTCACTGGTCGCCGACCGCCGGCCGGCGCTGGAACTGGTCGGCATCGCCGGTTCGCTCACCGCCGCCACCGCGCTCGCCGCGACCGTGGCCACCGCTCTCGGCCCGCCGCTGCTCGCCGCGCCCACCCCGGAGCTGGCGCTCACGCTCACCGCCGCCGCGGTCACCTACCTGCTGACCACCGCCTTCCTGGGCGCCGTCACGCTCGCCCTGCGGCACGGCATCGCGATCGGGCCGCCGCTGCTCGCCGCGCTGCGCGGCAAGCTGCTCATGTTCGTCGGCAACGTGGCGGTCGGCCTGGTGGTCGTCGCGCTGCTCGAACTCGACGTGCGCTGGCTGCTGCTCCTGCCGCCGCCGCTCTGGCTGCTCCAGCAGACCTACCGCCACCGGCTGCGGGCCGATCAGGAACGGCGCACCTGGCGGGCGTTCGCCGAGGCCACCGCCGCGCTCAACCAGCTCGACGAGCGCGGCGTGGCGACCGCCGCGGTGACCGGCGCGCTCACCCTGTTCGGCGCGGAACTCGCCGAGGTCGACGTGGCCCGGGGCGAGGGACGCTGGCGCCGCTACCGGGCCGACCGCGGCGGGCAGGTACGCGACCGGGAGGTGGAGCCGTCCGCCGGCGCCGACGCGGGGGAGCACGAACTGGTGCGCCGCCTCGCCGTGGGATCCACAGAGGTCGGCCGCCTGCGGGTGCGGTTCGCCCGGTCCGCCCCGCCGAGCGCCCGGGAACGCGACGGTGTGGCGGCGTTCGGCGACGCGCTGGCCGCCGCCCTGCACGATGCCGCCACGCATCGGGAGCTACGGCTGGTCACCGCCCGCTCGTTGTACGACGCGGTGCACGACCAGCTCACCGGACTGCTCAACCGGGCGGCGCTGCTCGCCAAGGGGGATCAGGCGCTGCGGCAGCGCGCACACGACCACCCGGTGGCCCTCCTGCTGCTCGACGTGAACCAGTTCAAGGAGGTCAACGACACGCTCGGGCACTCGGCGGGCGACCAGTTGCTGCGGCTGACCTCCAACCGCCTCGCCGCGCTGACCCGGCCGGGTGACCTGCTCGGGCGCCTCGGCGGCGACGAGTTCGCCCTGCTGCTGACCTCGGTGCCGCTGGTCGAGGACCGGACGGCTCCGCTGGCGTACGCGCTGCGGCAGGCCCGGGAGGTCGCCGAGCGCCTCGCCGCACCGACCGAGGTGGCCGGGGTGCGGATGTCCGTCGAGGTGGCGGTGGGCGTGGTGGTCGCCGACGCGGGCGCGGCCGACCTGACCGAGCTGCTGCGGCGTGCCGACATCGCCATGTACCAGGCGAAGGAGGGCGGCGGCAGCGTCGCCGCGTACGACAGCTCCCGCGACGCGGCGAGCACCGACCACCTGGCGTTGCTCGCGGAGATGCGGGAGGCGCTGGCGGCCGACGACCAGCTGGTGCTGGCGTTGCAGCCGGCGGTTGACCTGGCGACCGGCGCGCCGACCGGGGTGGAGGCGCTGATCCGGTGGCGGCATCCGCGCCGGGGCTGGCTCGGCCCGGCCGACTTCATCCGCCCGGTGGAGAACAGCGAGCAGCTCGGCAGCTTCACCCGGTACGTGCTGGACAAGGCGCTGGCGGTGGCCTCCGGCTGGGCGCGGGACGGGCTCGACGTCCCGATCTCGGTGAACCTGTCCGCACGCAGCCTGCTCGACCCCCGGCTGCCCGCCGAGATCGAGGAGGCGCTGCGCCGCCACCAGGTGCCGCCGCACCGGCTCGTCCTGGAGATCACCGAGACGGTGGTGATGAGCGAGCTGGAGGTCATCGACGAGGTGCTGGCCACGCTGCGCGCCATGGGCGTGCAGCTCGCCGTGGACGACTTCGGCACCGGCTTCTCGTCGCTGACGTTCCTCACCCGGATCGCCGTCGACGAGTTGAAGGTGGACCGCTCGTTCGTGCTGCGGATGGCCGACTCACCGGAGGCGGCGGCGATCGTCCGGACCACCGTCGGGCTGGCCCACGAGCTGGGCCTGCGGGTGGTGGCCGAGGGCGTCGAGACCGCCGAGCAGCGCACCGCGCTGGCCGAGCTGGGCTGCACCGCCGCTCAGGGCTACCACTTCTTCAAGCCGATGCCGGCCGACAAGATCGCCGCGGTGCTGGGGTCGCTGCGCGACGCGGCCCGCGGCAACGTCTTCCCGCTGCGCGCCGACGGCGCCTCCTGACCCCTGCCGCACCGGCGGCGTCGGAAGGCGATGGTGGAATAGGGTCGGGTGGTGAATCGACTCGCCCAGGCCACCTCGCCCTATCTGCTCCAGCACGCCGACAACCCGGTCGACTGGTGGCCCTGGTGCGACGAGGCGTTCGCCGAGGCGAAGCGGCGCGACGTCCCGGTGCTGATCTCGGTCGGCTACGCGGCCTGCCACTGGTGCCACGTGATGGCCCACGAGTCGTTCGAGAACGAGGCAGTGGCCCGGCTGATGAACGACGACTTCGTCTGCGTCAAGGTCGACCGCGAGGAACGCCCCGACGTCGACGCGGTCTACATGACCGCCACCCAGGCGATGACCGGGCAGGGCGGCTGGCCGATGACTGTGTTCGCCACGCCGGACGGCACCCCGTTCTTCTGCGGCACGTACTTCCCCCGCGCCAACTTCATCCGCCTGCTCGGCTCCGTCGCCACCGCCTGGCGCGACCAGCGCGAGGCGGTGCAGCGGCAGGGCGCCGCCGTGGTCGAGGCGATCGGCGGCGCGCAGGCCGTCGGCGGCGTCACCGCACCGCTCACCGCCGACCTGCTCGACGCCGCCGCCGGTCAGCTCGCCCGGGAGTACGACGAGACGAACGGCGGTTTCGGCGGCGCGCCGAAGTTCCCGCCGCACATGAACCTGCTGTTCCTGCTCCGGCACCACCAGCGCACCGGCTCGGCGCGCAGCCTGGAGATCGTCCGGCACACCTGCGAGGCGATGGCCCGCGGCGGACTCAACGACCAGCTCGCCGGTGGCTTCGCCCGCTACTCGGTGGACGGCCACTGGACCGTGCCGCACTTCGAGAAGATGCTCTACGACAACGCGCTGCTGCTGCGGGTCTACACCCAGCTCTGGCGGCTCACCGGCGACCGGCTGGCCCGCCGGGTGGCCCGCGACACCGCCCGGTTCCTCGCCGACGAGCTGCACCGCGCCGGTGAGGGCTTCGCCTCGGCGCTGGACGCGGACACCGAGGGCGTCGAGGGGCTCACCTACGTCTGGACGCCCGGCCAGCTCGTCGAGGTGCTGGGGGAGGACGACGGCCGGTTCGCCGCGGACCTGTTCGACGTCACCGCCGACGGCACGTTCGAGCACGGCACCAGCGTGCTGCGGCTGGCCCGCGACGTCGACGACGCCGACCCGCAGGTGCGGGCCCGCTGGCAGGACGTGGTGGGCCGGCTGCTGGCCGCTCGCGACACCCGTCCCCAGCCGGCCCGCGACGACAAGGTGGTGGCCGCCTGGAACGGGCTCGCGGTCACCGCCATCGCGGAGTTCCAGCAGGTCGCCGCCCTGCTCGTGTCGCCCGACGACGAGGACGCGAACCTGATGGACGGCGTGCTGATCGTCTCCGACGGCGCGATGCGGGACGCCGCCGAGCACCTGGCCGCCGTGCACCTCGTGGACGGCCGGCTGCGGCGGGTCTCCCGGGACAGGATGGTGGGTGAGCCGGCCGGGGTGCTGGAGGACTACGGCTGCGTCGCCGAGGCGTTCTGCGCGATGCACCAGCTCACCGGCGAGGGGCGGTGGCTGACGCTGGCCGGTGAGCTGCTCGACGTGGCGCTGGCCCGGTTCGCCGGCCCGAACGGCGCCTTCTACGACACCGCCGACGACGCCGAGCGCCTGGTCACCCGGCCCGCCGACCCGACCGACAACGCGACGCCGTCGGGCCGGTCGGCGATCGTGGCGGCGCTCGTGGCGTACGCGGCGCTGACCGGGGAGACCCGCTACCGGGAGGCGGCCGAGAAGACGCTGACCACTGTCGCGCCGATCGTCGACCGGCACGCCCGGTTCACCGGGTACGCGGCCACCGTCGGTGAGGCGCTGCTGTCCGGGCCGTACGAGATCGCGGTGGCGACCGGCGACCCGGCGGGCGACCCGCTGGTGGCCGCCGCTCGGCGTCACGCCCCGCCCGGCGCGGTGGTGGTGGCCGGAGCCCCGGATCAGCCCGGTGTGCCGCTGCTGGCCGGGCGGCCGTTCGTCGACGGGCGGCCCGCCGCGTACGTCTGCCGGGGCTTCGTCTGCCAGCGGCCGGTGACCGGCGTCGAGGAGCTGATCGCGCAGCTCGGCTGAGCGGAGTGAGCCGGGCCGCCCTCGCGGTCCGGCCCGGCACCGGCCCTTATAGGCTGGCGGCGCTATGGACTCCCGTACCGGTCTCCCCGTCGTGGGCATGGTGGGTGGCGGCCAGCTCGCCCGGATGACCCACCAGGCCGCCATCGCTCTCGGCCAGTCGCTTCGCGTGCTGGCGCAAGCCCCGGACGACGGCGCCGCGCTGGTCGCCGCCGAGGTCCAGTACGGCGACCACACCGACCTGGCCGCGCTGCGTACGTTCGCCAAGGGCTGCGACGTGGTCACGTTCGACCACGAGCACGTCCCCAACGAGCACATCCGCGCCCTGACCGATGAGGGCGTGAAGCTGTTTCCGCCCGCCGAGGCGCTGGTGCACGCGCAGGACAAGCGGGTGATGCGGGAACGGCTCGGTGAGCTGGGCGCGCCGAACCCGGCCTGGCGTCCGGTGGAGTCCCCGGCCGACCTGATCGCCTTCGGCGAGGAGATCGGCTGGCCGGTGGTGCTCAAGGCCGCCCGCGGCGGCTACGACGGGCGCGGGGTCTGGATGGTCGACGACGCCGGCCAGGCCGCCGAGTTGGCTGCCACGCTGCTCGCCGGTGGCACCCCGCTGCTGGTGGAGGAGCGGGTGGCGCTGCGCCGGGAGTTGGCCGTGCAGGTGGCCCGGTCACCGTTCGGGCAGGTCGCTGCGTATCCGGTGGTGGAGACGGTGCAGCGCGACGGCATCTGCGTCGAGGTGCTCGCGCCCGCGCCCGGCCTGCCCGAGGAGCAGGCCGTGGCCGCGCAGCAGCTCGCCATCGACCTGGCCACCGCGCTCGGTGTGGTCGGCCTGCTCGCGGTGGAGCTGTTCGACACGCCGTCCGGGCTGGTCGTCAACGAGCTGGCGATGCGGCCGCACAACTCCGGGCACTGGACCATCGAGGGGGCCCGGACCTCGCAGTTCGAGCAGCACCTGCGGGCGGTGCTGGACTACCCGATGGGGGACACCTCGCTGACCGCGCCGGTCGTGGTGATGGCGAACGTGCTCGGCGGCGAGCCGGGCGGCATCTCCATCGACGAGCGGCTGCACCACCTGTTCGCCGCCGAACCCGGGGCCAAGGTCCACCTGTACGGCAAGCAGGTCCGTCCGGGCCGCAAGATCGGGCACGTCACCGTGCTCGGCAACGACCTGGACGACGTACGGGCCCGGGCCGCGCGTGCCGCCCGCTGGCTCCAGGAGGGGCAGTGATGAGCACCGTCGGACTGATCATGGGTAGCGACTCGGACTGGCCGGTCATGAAGGCTGCCGCCGAGGCGCTCGACGAGTTCGGCGTGCCGTACGAGGTGGGCGTGGTGTCGGCGCACCGCACCCCGGTCAAGATGATCGAGTACGGCCGCGCCGCCGCCGGCCGTGGTGTCCAGGTGATCATCGCGGGCGCGGGCGGAGCGGCCCACCTGCCCGGCATGGTCGCCTCGGTGACCCCGCTGCCGGTGATCGGCGTCCCGGTGCCGCTGAAGTACCTGGACGGGATGGACTCGCTGTTGTCCATCGTGCAGATGCCGGCCGGCGTGCCGGTCGCCACCGTGTCGATCGGCAACGCCCGCAACGCCGGTCTGCTGGCGGTACGCATCCTGGGTGCGGCCGATCCGGTGCTGCGCGACAAGATGGCCGCCTACCAGGCGAGCCTGGAGGAGCTGGTCGCCGGGAAGGAAGCCGCGCTGCGCGCCTCCCTGACCTGATCACCCGTCACTGTGCGTGTCTGACGCGGCTGGTTGCTGTGTGTGACTGGGCGAGCGGGCGTGTTCTCACCGATGGCTCGGCGAGGTCTCCCATCACGTTGGGTGACTGTCGCTTTCGTGGGTGCAGAGCAAAGGCGGAGTGGGTCACCATCTCCGCTGCGGCCTACCGACACGGAGAGTGGCCGCTCTGTGCGCGCGTGAGCCGATCACCGCGTAGCGGGGCGCACCGTCGGACGATTCGGGCGGCACGGCGGCGTGCTCACCGTCCCGCCGACCGGCTCACCGCATACCGCGAAGTGCGGTCTGGAGGCGCTCCTGGGCGCGACGGCGGCGTTCGTTGCTCGCGCCGAGCACCAGCAGCACGATGCCGACCGGGATCAGGACCAGCCACGGGCCGAGGCTGAACAGCGCGTGCACGGCCGCGATCGCGGTCACCGTCGCCCCGACGATCACCGGGGCCTGCTGCCGGCTGGTCGAGCCGAAGATCAGCACCGCGACGGCACCGAGCAGCAGCAGCACCTGACGCAGCATGCTGGACTCGGTCGCGATCACGATCGCCAGCGTGGGCAGGAACGCGGTGACCAACGCCGGCCCGTACGCCACCCAGCTCGACAGATCGGGCCGGTGCCGCAGTTGCAGGACGCCGACCAGCAGGGCGAGCGCGGCGAACGGCAGCGTGTACGCCTCCGGCAGTGCCACGTCGGCCACCCGCATCAGGATCCACCAGGCGCTGATCTCACAGACCACCACCGCCCAGAACAGCAGGTTGCGTTCCATCGGCCGGCGTCCCGGACGGCTGGCCGCCACCCCGAGGACCGCGCCCCAGGCGGCCAGCAGCGCGGCGATGTGCCGGGGGGAGTCGTACGCCAGCGCCAGCGCGATGAGCGCCGCCCCGTAACCGCTCCACTCGACGGTGGCCGCCTCCCGGTACGCCTCGGGACGGCGCAGTCGGGGCAGCGTGGCGGCGAACACCTGCAACGCGGCGCCGACCGCGAGCACCCCGAACGCGGACCAGACGGCCGCCAGACCGGACTTCAGGCCGATCGTGAGCACGAACAGCTGTGCCATCACCGAGCCGAACAACCAGCCCAGGATGCGGGCCCGCTGGGTGGTGCCGAACAGTGCGGCGACGGCGCCCACACCGACCGCCCCGCCGAGCGTCAACACCGTCAGGTCGCTCGTGGCGAGGCTGCCGGCGAGCCCGGCGCCGCCGGCGGCCAGCCCCAGCGCGAAGACCAGCACCCGGGCCACCCGGATCGAGCGGCCCGGCTCGGCGATCGCCGGCGGCGGGGTCAACGCCAGCCCGAGCATCGAGATGGTGAACACCGCCAGCGCGGCCAGCGCGGTCACCGGCCAGCCCCGCCCCAGCGCCACCGGAGCGATCAGCAGCGTGATCGCCGCGCCGGGCAGGATCACCGGCACCGCCCGGGACCGGCGGCCGCCGCTGAAGCCGGTGGCGGCGAGCGCCGCGGTCACCGTCAGCAGCAGCGCGGTGAGCACGTTCGTGGGATCGACCGCCTCCGGCGGGGGAGTCAGCAACTCCGGTGGTGGCCCCTGCCATACCCGGCTCAGCACCGCGAACGGGGCGAACAGCGCCACCACGAGCGAGGGCGCCAGGGTGGCCAGCGCCAGCGCGGTGGGCAGCGCCGCGGCAGCGAGCGCACCGGCGGCCGGACTGACCCGCCAGCGCAGCTCCGGATCGTCCGGGTCACGCCGCAGCGCCCCGTTGAGCAGCACGGTCCAGCGGCGTACCGGCCGGCCGGAACCGGCGGGCGGGACGGTGGCGGCCCGCACCAGCTCGGCGAGCACACCGAGCAGCGCGGCGGCGGCGGCGAACACGCCCGCCGGCAGGCCGACAGCGAGCGCCGCCGCGGCGGTGACGGTGGCCGCTCCGACCACCGCGACGCTCGCGTACGGCAGGTACTGCGGCACCTGCCGGCGTACCGCGGCGATCGCGGCCAGCCCGATGCTGGCGGCGGCGAGCGCGGCGGTGAGCACCACCTGGGGCGGGCGGCCGTACTCGACTGCCAGCGCGGCCACCGCGCCGGGCAGCGCGAGCAGTGCGGCTCCGGCGCCCGCGCCGCCCACCTGCACCAGATGCGGCGGCATGCCCTCGGCGCGGACGTCGTCGACGAGGGACGGCGCGAGCGTGCGCGCCACGGCCGCCACCGTCGCGCCGATCAGCGCGATGCTGCCCAGCGCCAGCGCTGTCGTCCACGGCCGTACCAGCCCGGCCCCGGCCGCGTGCAGCGCCACCACCCCGGCTACCGTGGCCCGGGACAACGCCGCCCGCGGATCGACAGCGGCCGCCGCGGCCATACCGTAGACGGTGGCCACCATGCAGCCGACCAGCACCGGAGACCACCAGGGCAGGCCGAACGCGGCGGGGGCGCCGACGGTGGCGAGCACGGCGGCCAGGCCGGACACGTCGTACTTCCACGGTGGCGGCAACAGGATGGCCGCGGTCACCGCCAGCAGCGCCAGCGCGACCGGAGCCTGCCAGGCCGACCCGCCGGTCGGCGCGGCCGGCCAGCCGGTCAGGTCACCGGCCCAGATCGGGCCGGGGGTGGCCAGCACGCCGAGCCCGCCGCGCAACGCGCTCCAGGCCGCGATCAGGCCGATCAGCGTGCCACCGGCGGCGATGCCGAGGATCGGGCCGCGCCGCCACTCCTCGGGCAGCGCCCGGGCGGCGACCGCGACCAGCAGCACCAGCGCGGAGGCCACCACGAGCTGGCCGCCGGGGGCGAGCACCGTGGCGATCCGGGCCAGCGTGGCGACGAGAGCCACGGTGGTGGCGGCCAGCGCCAGGTCGGACCCGTCGAGGGACATGTCGGCGCGACGCCCGGCGTCGATGCGCGGGGCGAGCGCCAGCAGCGCGGCCGCGACCAGGAGAAGGCTGCCCACCCACGCGTCGGCCGAGGTCGCGCCGGGCGCGCCGAACGCGGCGGCGGCGACCGCCACCGTGCCGAGGACCGTGCCGAGCGCGTGCGGCATGCTCAGGTGCCGCTGCGCCACCTGCACCAGGGCGGCGTACCCGAGCGTGACGCAGACGGCGAGGAAGCTCGCCGCGAGGATCGGCACGGTGATCTCGCGCAGGTTCGCCGGTGTGGCGACCGGCGGCGTCGGCACCGTGGCCGCCACGAACGCGGCGACGGCACCGGGCAGGGCGAACGCCGCGCCACCAGCGGCCCAGGAGCAGACCGTCTCCGTCGCGGCGGCGGCGAGCCGGACCCGCGGGGCGAGGGACACCAGCGCCCCGGCCAGGAACAGCACGGTGAGCGCGGCGGCGGTGAGCGCCGGGCGGGCGAGCGAAGCGCCCGCGCCGATCAGGCCCAGCCCGGCCGCTGTCACCGCGTGCGCCACAGCGGCCCGTTCGGTACGGGCGGTCAGTCCGAGCACGCCGACCGCTACCGCGGTGAGCAGCATCGGCCAGCAGGCCGCCGCCCAGCCCAGACCGAGCGAGGCGGGTACCGCGAGCGCGGTGAGCGCCGCGCCGACCACCGCGAACTCGCGCCGGATCTCGGGCGGCAGCGCGATCACGGCGGCGACGGTGAGCAGCAACGCGCTGGCCGCGAGCTGCCAGCCGGTCGGGCCGACCGCCCGGGCCAGCTCGGCGTGCCATCCGGCCAGATCCGCCGACCAGGCGGGCAACGCGGCCCGGACCGGGGCCAGCCCGGCGCGCAGCGCGCCACCGGCCACCACCAGGCCGCTGACCGTGAGCGCCACCGCGGAGGCGATCTGCGGACCACGCCGGGCCGTCTCCGGTACGGCCCGGACGGCGAGCCCGGTCAGCGCGATGACGGCGGAGACGAGCAGCAGGGACCGGCCGGGCAGGGCCACCGAGGCGACCCGGCCGAGCGCGCCGATGACCGCGAGCGTGAGGAGGCCGGCGCCGATGTCCGGAAGCGGCGGCCGGCGCAGCACGAGCGTCCCGGCCAGCGCGACCAGGGCGGCGAGCAGCAGTACCGTGCCCGCGGCGGCGGCCGGCGGCACGGTGGCGGCGCGCAGCAGACCGGCGACCGCGTACGCCAGCGCGACGACGACCGCCACGCCGTACAGCAGCCAGGTCAGCTCGGGCAGCCAGGGCACCGGGCGGACGCTGGCGGTCGCGGCCGGACCCGGCGGTGTCTCGCCCCCCAGCACCTCGGCGGACTCCTCCGGCGCCGACTCCGGGCGGTCGTCGTCGGCGCGCTGCCGGGGCGGGGCGGGCGGCACCGGCCCGGTGGCGGACAGGTCACGCCGCACGGGCCGCTCGCGTACCACAGCCGAACGCGCGAGCGCCAGATCGAGCACCGCCACCACGGTCAGCACCAGCGCCCAGCCGGCCAGCCCGGTGATCCGCTCGTACGCCAGCAGGGGCAGCACCGGCTGGGCGGCCAGCACGGTGGCGAAACGTGGCGCGCGCAGACCCGTCCCGTACGCGTACCCGAGGGCGACGAGCGTGGTGACCAGGAAGATCGTCCCGGCGAACGCGGCCCCCGATCCGTCGCCGCCGATCCGGTCGACGGCCCACAGCGCGTACCCGGCCAGCGGCACCAGCAGCAACCCGACCGCGGCGATGGTCTCGGCGGTGGAGGTGAGCCCGCGCCGGGCCAGCACCGGCGGGGCGAGCAGCATCAGCGCCGTCGCCACCAGCAGCACGCCCAGGCGGGCCAGCGCGTCCATCGAACTGGTGGCGACCGCGGCGAAGACCACGGCGGCCACGCCGAGCAGGAGCGCGCCCAGCCCGAGCGGGATGTTCTGCACCTCGCGCGAGGACGCCTCGGGCGGGTGCTCCGGATCGTCCGCGTCGAGCCAGCGCGGGCGACCGCGCGGCGGCGACGGGGGCAGGTCCTCCGGAGGGCCGGGCGGCGCGGTGCCCTGGCGGGGCACCCGGGGCGGCGCGCCGGTGGCGGCGGTGGGCGGGCGGCGGCCGGGCCGGCGGCGCAGGACCCGGCGCGGCCGGGTGGCCTGCCGGATCCGTTCCTCACCGGCGTGCGCCAGGATGTCCCGCTGGAAGAGGGCGGCCTGCATCTTGGCGGCGATCTGCCGCTGTTCCCGGGCGATCTCGGCGTCGCGGGCCTTCATCTCGGCGATCGAGCGCTCGATGCCGGCCAGGTGCTCGGCCCACTGGGTCTGGTGCGCGCCGCAGTGCGGGCAGACGACGGCGGGCTTGATGTCCTGCCCGCACGAGGCGCACCTGAAGCTCTCCACGACAGTCTCCCGTCCGCCCGTGCCCCCGCACTGTGGACCTCCCAGAGGCAGCATGCCTTGAGTGGGCCGGGATTTCGACACTTGCCACCGCGTTCCGGAGAACAAAAACGGACCGGCCGCCGGGGAGACGTTCCCCCGGCGGCCGGTCCGCACGGTCAGCGGGTCAGGGGCGGCCCATACCGCGGTACTCCCAGCCGGCCTGCGTCCACAGTGTCGAGTCGAGGCAGTTGCGCCCGTCGACCACCTTACGGCCGTTCGCCAGCTCGCCCAGCGCCACCGGGTCGGCGTTGCGGAACTCGGCCCACTCGGTGAGTACGCACACCAGGTCGGCCCCGCGGACGGCGTCGTTCATCGTCTCCTCGTACGTCAGCTCGGGCACCGCCCGGCGCGCGTTCTCGATCCCCTGGGGGTCGAACACGTGCACGTCGGCGCCGGCCTTGCCGAGCAGCGAGGCGACCGCGAGCGCCGGCGCGTCGCGTACGTCGTCGGTGTTGGGTTTGAACGTGGCGCCCAGCACCGCGACCCGGGTGCCGGACAGGTCCGGCCCGGCCGGGCCGGAACGGCGGCCGAGCAGTTCGGCGGCGAGCTGCACGACGCGGCTGCGACGGCGCTGGTTGATCAGGTCGACCTCGTGCAGGAAGCGCAGCGCCTCACCGGCGCCCAGCTCCTGCGCGCGGGCCTGGAAGGCGCGGATGTCCTTGGGCAGGCAGGCGCCGCCGAAGCCGAGCCCGGCCTGCAGGAAGCGGTTGCCGATGCGGGGGTCGTAGCCGATCGAGCGGGCGAGCTGGGTGACGTCGCCGCCGGCCGCCTCGCAGACCTCGGCCATCGCGTTGATGAAGGAGATCTTGGTGGCGAGGAACGCGTTCGCGGCGACCTTGACCAGCTCGGCGGTGGCGAAGTCGGTGACCACCAACGGCACCTCGCGGTCCTCGGTGGCGGCGAGATCGAAGACGCCCTTGTGGGCGGCGAAGAGCATGCCGTTGGCCCACTCGCTCTTGACGCCGACCACGATCCGGTTCGGACGCAGCACGTCGTCGACGGCGAAGCCCTCCTGGAGGAACTCGGGGCTCCAGGCCACCTCGACGCCGAGGTCGGCCGGGGTGTGCTTGCCGACGAGCTGCTCCACCCACTCGGCGGTGCCCACCGGCACGGTGGACTTGCCGACGATCAGCGCCTTGCGGGTCAGGTGCTGGGCGAGGCCGGTCACCGACGCCTCGACGTACGACAGGTCGGCGCCCATCCCGTCGGCCCGCTGCGGGGTACCGACGCAGATGAAGTGGACGTCGCCGAAGTCGGCGGTCTCCTGGATGTCGGTGCTGAACCGCAGGCGGCCGGCGGCCAGGTTGCGCCGCAGCAGCTCGTCGAGACCGGGCTCGTGGATCGGCACCTCGCCGGCGTTCAGCTTGGCGATCTTGTCCGCGTCGACGTCGAAGCCGAGCACCTCGTAGCCCAGCTCCGCGTAGCAGATGGCGTAGGTCGCACCGAGATAGCCGGTGCCGAGGAACGTCACCCGCGGGCGGGCGGCGCCGGACGGCGGGGTCACCGCGGCGATGGCGGGCATCGGCTGGGTGTTCGGGTACGGGATGGTCACGCCTGTCTTCTCCGCTCGCACTGGCGGCGCTTCCACGCGTCGCATTCTGCTGGGGCGCCGAGGCCGGGCACCGAGGGGATGTCTGCTGTGAGGGTAATGGGCTGGGACGGGCGAGGCTCGGGCGCGAGCCTACCCGCCGGTAAGGTTCGGCCGGGCCCGGTGGCTATCCTTCAGTCTGCGGCAGTCGTCGGCCCCCGGGCGGCACAGACTGCGCATGATAGCGGTGAAAGGGGAGGGCCGACATGGCCGCAGAGCAGTCGTTCGACGTCTACCGGTTGCCGGAGGAGCACGAGGCGATCCGGGAGGCGGTCCGTGAGGTCTGTGCGGCCAAGGTGGCTCCGCACGCGGCCGAGGCGGATGAGGCAGGTGAGTTCCCCAAGGCGTCCCACGAGGCCCTGCGCGCGGCCGACTTCCACGCCCCGCACATCCCGGTCGAGTACGGCGGCGCCGGCGCGGATGCGCTGGCCACGGCCATCGTGATCGAGGAGGTGGCCCGGGCCTGCGCGTCGTCCTCGCTGATCCCGGCGGTCAACAAGCTGGGCACCATGCCGCTGCTGCTGGCCGGTTCCGAGGAGCTGAAGCGCAGGTACCTCACGCCGGTCGCGGCCGGGGAGGGCATGTTCTCCTACTGCCTCTCCGAGCCGGAGGCGGGCAGCGACGCCGCCTCGATGACCACCAAGGCGGTACGTGACGGAGACCACTGGGTGCTCAACGGCGTGAAGCGGTGGATCACCAACGCGGGCGTGTCGGAGTACTACACCGTGTTCGCCGTGACCGATCCCACAGCCCGCTCGAAGGGCATCTCCGCCTTCGTGGTGGAGAAGTCCGACCCGGGCGTCAGCTTCGGCGCGCCCGAGAAGAAGCTCGGCATCAAGGGCTCGCCCACCCGCGAGGTCTACTTCGACAACGTGCGGATTCCGGCCGACCGCATGATCGGCGCCGAGGGCACCGGCTTCGCCACCGCGATGAAGACGCTGGACCACACCCGGGTCACCATCGCCGCCCAGGCCGTCGGCATCGCCCAGGGCGCGCTGGACTACGCCAAGGGCTACGTGCAGGAGCGCAAGCAGTTCGGCAAGCCGGTCGCCGACTTCCAGGGCATCCAGTTCATGCTCGCCGACATGGGCATGAAGCTGGAGGCGGCGCGGCAGCTCACGTACGCCGCGGCCGGCAAGTCCGAGCGCGGCGACGCGGACCTGACCTACTTCGGCGCGGCCGCGAAGTGCTTCGCGTCGGACGCCGCCATGGAGATCACCACGGACGCGGTCCAGCTGCTCGGCGGCTACGGCTACACCCGCGACTACCCGGTCGAGCGGATGATGCGGGACGCCAAGATCACCCAGATCTACGAGGGCACCAACCAGGTCCAGCGCATCGTCATGGCCCGTCAGCTGCTCAAGGGCTGACCGCAGGACGTTCGGGCGGGCGGGCCGGTCGCGTACCGGCCCGCCCGCATTCGTTCAAGGGCTCTCGGTGCCCTCCGGCCGGCCCGCTCCGCGCGGCGGCGCGGACCACGGCGACTCGCTGCCGGCGCGACGGGGCAGGGGCTCGGTGGGGGTCTCGGGGTACGCCAGCGTGAGCGGCGGCGTGTCCGGGTCCTTCGCCGGCGCCGGGGGCCAGTCGGTGAGCGCCGGCTTGTGCTCCGCCGGTGTGACGGCCGGGGTCAGCTCCGCCCCGGCCGTCGGGGGCGTGGCGGGACGCCGCCAGCGGCTCGTGCTGAACACGGCCATCAGCAGCAGCACGCCGACGAGGAACAGCGTGCCGTCGTCCAGCGGGTCGCGCAGCGGCAGCGGGTCACCGAGCAGCCTCAGGTCGTCCGGCAACCGGTCCCGCACGCTGAACGGCGCGACGAACAGCCCGAGGTACGGAACCGCGAGCAGCAGGCCGGCCACCAGCGGGCCGAACGGCGAGAAGCGCAACGTGCCGAGCAGGCCGAGCAGGATGCCGGCGACGCCCAGATAGACGGCCGGCTCGATCAGGTTCGGTGTGCTGTACGTCCCGATCTCCACCCAGCGGTCGACGGTCCGCTCAGATCCGTCCTGACCGAGGGTGACGAGCACCCAGGTGACCGGCGCCACCGCCAACCCGGCGAGGAAGCTCCAGAGATGTCGCATCCGCGCACCGTACCGTTTCCGGCATGACAGATCATCCCGCGGTCCCGTCGGGTAAACCCACGTCGTACTCCCGCGTCACGCTCAGTCGCATCATGACCGCGGTCGATGTCAATCTGTACGGGACCGTGCACGGTGGGGTACTCATGAAGTTCGTGGACGACGTCGCGGGTGCGGCGGCGGCACGGCACAGCGGCGGCACCGCGGTCACCGCCTCCATCGACGAGATCGTCTTCTCCGAGCCGGTCCGGGTGGGTGATCTCGTGCACGCGCACGCGCAGGTCAACTGGACCGGCCAGACCTCGATGGAGGTCGGGGTGAGGGTGGTCGGCGAGCGCTGGGACTCGGCCGAGGAGGAGCCGGTGCGGGTCGCCACCGCGTACCTGGTTTTCGTGGGCGTCGACGTGGGTGGCTCGCCCCGTCCGGTCCGGCCGGTGCTGCCCGAGACGCCGGAGGACGAGCGCCGCTTCCGGGAGGCCGAGATCCGGCGCGCGCACCGGCTCGCCCGGCGCCGCGCGATCCAGGCCCACCGCGCCGGCTGAGGGTGCAAGGAAGGGCCCCCTCTTAACGCCTGCGGTAGAGGAGGGGCCCCTTGTTAACCCCCCCGCCGACGCGCGCCCGCCTCCGCGGACGGCGGACCGCCCGCCGGAGGGTGAGGTGTTAACAAGGGGCCCTTCACATGCACGAGGCGTTAATAGGGGGCCCTTCCTTACAGCTGGGCCACATGGGGTGGGGGTGTGGGGTGTGGGCGGGGCACGCCCCGTACGGCGCGCCCGGCGCGGACAATGGCGGCACGAGGTAGGGCAAGATGGCGCCACGGCCCCGGCACACCGTCGTGGCGGGCCCAGGGAGGGTGGAACAGTGGCTGACGTGCTGTGGACGCCGCCGGCGGACGTGCGGGAGCGGTCCCGGATCGGTGACTACCTGCGCTGGCTGGCCGAGCACCGCGGGCTGGAGTTCGCCGACTACGACGCGCTGTGGCAGTGGTCGGTGACCGACCTGGACGGGTTCTGGCGCTCGATCTGGGACTGGTTCGACGTCGTCGCGCACACCCCGCCGAGCGCCACCCTCACCGGCCGGGCCATGCCGGGCACCCGCTGGTTCCCCGGCGCGACGCTCAACTACGCCGAGAACGTGCTGCGCATGCCGGGGCTGGGCGACGACGACCCGGCGGTGATCGCGCACGGGCAGACCCGCGCGCCGGAGACGCTCACCGCGGCCGAGCTGCGTGAGCGGGTCCGCCGGGTGGCCGCCGGGCTGCGCCGCCTCGGCGTCGGGCCGGGCGACCGGGTGGCCGCGTACGCGCCGAACATCCCCGAGACGTACGTCCTGCTGCTCGCCACCGCCAGCGTCGGCGCGATCTTCTCGTCCTGCGCGCCCGAGTTCGGCACCCGCAGCGTCACCGACCGCTGGCAGCAGATCGAGCCCACGGTGCTGGTCGCCGTCGACGGCTACCGGTACGGCGACAAGCCGGTCGACAGGCGCGCCGAGGTGGCCGCGATCCGGGCCGCGCTGTCGTCGCTGCGGCACACCGTCGCCGTCGCGTACCTCGATCCGGACGGCCCGGCTCCCGACGGCGCACTGCCGTGGGCGGAGCTGGCGGCGCCGACGGACGAGCCGTTGACGTTCACCCCGGTGGCGTTCGACCACCCGCTCTACGTGCTCTACTCCTCCGGCACCACCGGCCTGCCCAAGCCGATCGTGCACGGTCACGGCGGCATCCTGCTGGAACACCTCAAGATGCTGGCGCTGCACCACGACCTGGGTCCGTCCGACCGGTTCCTGTGGTTCACCACGACCGGCTGGATGATGTGGAACTTCCTGGTCTCCGGTCCGGCGGTGGGCGCGGCGATCGTGCTGTTCGACGGCAACCCGGGCCACCCCGACCTGGGTGCGCTGTGGCGGCTGGCCGCCGACACCGGCACCACGTACTTCGGCACGTCGGCGCCGTTCCTGCTGGCCTGCCGCAAGGCCGGGCTGGTGCCGCGCGAGATCGCCGACCTGTCCGCGGTGCGCGGCCTCGGCTCGACCGGCGCGCCGCTGCCGGCCGAGGGGTTCACCTGGGTGTACGAGAACGTCGGCGACCGCCTCCAGCTCCAGTCGCTGTCCGGCGGCACTGACGTGTGCACCGGCTTCGTCGGCGGCGTGCCGCTGCTGCCGGTGTACGCCGGGGAGATCGCCTGCCGGGCGCTCGGCGCGAAGGTGGAGGCCCGGTCGGCCGACGGCGGCGCGGTGATCGGGCAGCTCGGCGAGTTGGTGATCACCGAGCCGATGCCGAGCATGCCGGTCGGGTTCTGGAACGACCCGGACGGCGCCCGCTACCGGGAGGCGTACTTCGAGGTCTACCCCGGCGTGTGGCGCCACGGGGACTGGATCACCGTGAACGAGCGCGGCGGTTGCGTGATCACGGGCCGGTCCGACGCCACGCTCAACCGGGGCGGGGTGCGCCTCGGCACCGCCGAGTTCTACTCCGTGGTGGAGGGGTTGGACGAGGTGGTCGACTCGGTGGTCGTGCACCTGGAGGACGACGAGGGCGGCGCGGGCGAGTTGCTGCTGTTCGTGGTGCTCGCCGAGGGCCTGGAGCTCGACGACGAGATGCGGCGCAAGATCTGCCGGGAGCTGCGTACCGCGCTGTCGCCGCGGCACGTGCCGGACGAGATCCACCAGGTCCGGGCCGTGCCTCGCACGCTGAGCGCGAAGAAGCTGGAGGTCCCGGTCAAGAAGATCCTGACGGGCACCCCGGTCGACAGCGCGGCGGCCAAGGGCGCTCTGGCCAACCCGGAGTCCCTGACGGCGTTCGCCGCCCTGGCCCAGCGCCGCGCCACCACCGACAGCCCTGTCTCCCCGCGCTGACCTTGCACCTTCGCCCCGACGCCCCGACGTCCCGACGAGAAGGGTGAATGCCCCCGCGCCGAGGACCGGAAGTGCAAGATCGACGGGAGAGGTGGCGGGCTCAGGCCAGGCTGTGCGTGGTCTTCTCGGCTGTGGAGCGCGCTTCAAGGCGGGCCGGGTCGGGGTGGGCGCAGGCCACCACGCTGGCGCCTGCCGTGAGCGGGGTGAGCAGCCAGTCGACCGGGTCGGGGTGCCGGGTCACGTCGACCAGGAGCCGGTCGCCGGAGGTGAGGCCCAGTTCCGCGGCGCGGGCCTGCGCGCGGGCCAGCAGCGCCGCGTCCCCCTCGCCGGCTGCGGGGTACGGCGTGAAGTGGTCCCCGTGTCCGCGTACCGCGGCGACGAAATCGGTGCAGCCCGGAGGTGCCTGCCGCATCGGCAGCGCGAACGGGTCGAGGGCCAGCGCGTACCGCTCGCCGGCCGGCCAGGCGGCCGCCTCGTCCACCCGGTCGGCGGCCACGAACAGCACCTCCACCGGGCCCGGTGCGCCGGTCACTGTCAGCTTCGCCGACCAGCAGCCGAGCAGCACGGCTGCGGTCTGCCAGTGCGGCGGCAGCAGCACCCCGGCCGCGTCGCCGGGCGCGGCGCCCACCTCGTCGGTGAGCAGGTTCGCGGTCTTCGCCACCCAGTTCGCGAGCGTCGCCCCGGAGAGTTCGGTGCGCTCGCCGGTGGCGTCGTCGTACCAGGTCAGCAGTGGTCGGGTGGGGTCGGTCGCGATCGCGTCGGCGAACACCCGGGCAATGTTGTCGGCCATCGACGCGAACGATACGCGCCGCGCTTGCGTACTCGATGACAACGACAAGTCGGCGTACCGTCGGGTCGCGGTCAGCGGCTTGCGCCCGGCCCGGCGTACGCTTGCCGACAGTGTTCTTCCCCACAACCGCGCCATCTGAGGAGTCGCCCCGTGACCGCCGGTCGCCCGCCCCGCGTTCTCATCGACGCCACGAGTGTCCCCGTCGACCGTGGTGGCGTCGGTAGATACGTCGACGGACTGCTCGGCGCGCTGGGCCGGGTCTGCGGCACCGGCGTCGACCTGGCCGTGGTGAGTCTCCGCACCGACCTGGAGCGCTACCGCCGGATGCTGCCGGGCGCCGAGGTGATCCCCGCCCCGGCGGCGGTGGCGCACCGGCCGGCGCGGCTGGCCTGGGAGCAGACCGGCCTGCCGCTGCTGGCCCAGCAGGTCGGCGCCGAGGTGCTGCACTCGCCGTTCTACACCTGCCCGCTGCGGGCCGGATGCCCGGTGACGGTCACCGTGCACGACGCGACGTTCTTCACCGAGCCGGAGCACTACGACAAGTCGCGCCGGACGTTCTTCCGCAGCGCGATCAAGACGTCGCTGCGGCGGGCCGGCCGGGTCATCGTGCCGAGCAAGGCGACCCGCGACGAGCTGATCCGGCTGCTGGACGCCGACCCGACCCGGATCGACGTCGCCTACCACGGCGTCGACCAGGACGCGTTCCACGCGCCGGGCGACGAGGAGAAGGCACGCGTCCGGGCTCGCCTGGGGCTGGGCGACAGCAGCTACATCGCGTTCCTCGGGGCCAAGGAGCCGCGCAAGAACGTACCCAACCTGATCCGCGGCTGGGCCCGGGCGGTGGCCGACCGGCCGAACCCGCCCGCGCTGGTGGTGGCCGGCGGCCAGGGCCACGACGACGACATCGACCGCGCGGTGGCCGAGGTCCCGTCGCACCTGCGGCTGCTGCGCCCGGGCTACCTGCGCTACGCCGACCTGCCCGGTTTCCTCGGCGGCGCGCTGGTGGCGGCCTACCCCTCCTACGGTGAGGGCTTCGGCCTGCCGATCCTGGAGGCGATGGCGTGCGCCGCTCCGGTGCTCACCACGCCGCGCCTGTCCCTGCCCGAGGTGGGCGGCGACGCGGTGGCCTACACCAGCGAGGACCCGGACCAGATCGCCACCGACCTCGGCGCCCTGCTTGACGACGAGCAGCGTCGGGTCTCACTCGCGAAGGCCGGCTTCGACCGGGCCAAGGAGTTCACCTGGGAGTCCAGCGCGGAGGTCCACATCGCGGCGTGGCGACGGGCCCGGTCCTGAGCGCCGGCTGCCGGTCCCGGGCGACCGACCGTGACGGCTCGCCCGCTTCGGGCATGATGTGTTGATGTTCTACGCCGTCATCCCGGCGGGCGGCAGCGGCACGAGGTTGTGGCCGTTGTCCCGTGCCGGCCATCCCAAGTTCCTCCACCCGCTGACCGGCACCCCCGCCTCGCTGTTGCAGGCCACCGTCGACCGGTTGTCGCCGTTGACCACGCCGGAGCACACGCTCGTGGTCACCGGGGCCGCGCACGCCGCGGCGGTGGCTCGGCAACTGGCCGGCCTGCCGGAGGAGAACATCCTGGTCGAGCCGTCGCCGCGCGACTCCTGCGCGGCGATCGCGCTGGCCGCTGCGGTGATCGCCACCCGGACCCCGGACGCGGTGATGGGCTCGTTCGCCGCCGACCACCTGATCGGCGACCCGGCCCGGCTGGCCGAGGTCGTGCGGCAGGCCGTCCGTGGCGCGGAGCAGGGGCTGCTGATGACGGTGGGCATCACCCCGACGCGTCCGGAGACCGGCTACGGCTACCTGGAGACCGGCGAGCCGGCCGGGGACGGCCCGCTGCGCCCGGTACGCGAGTTCAAGGAGAAGCCGGCCGCCGAGGTGGCCGAGGTGTACGTCCGCTCCGGCCGGCACCTCTGGAACGCCAGCATGTTCGTCTGGCGGGTGGACGTCTTCCTGGCCGAGCTGGCCCGCCAGCAGCCGGAGCTGCACGCCGGGATCACCGCCATCGCGGCGGCCTGGGGCACCCCGGAGCAGGACGACGTGCTCGGCCGGGTCTGGCCGACGCTGCCCCGGATCTCGGTCGACTACGCGGTGATGGAGGGCGCGGCGACGGCCGGCCGGGTGGGTACGGTGCCCGGCGACTTCGGCTGGAACGACGTGGGTGACTTCCACACGCTCGGCGAGGTGCTGCCCGCCGACGGCGCCGGCAACGTGGTGCTGGGCGGGGACGCGAAGCCGGGCGTGCTGCTGCACGACACCACCGGCACGGTGGTGGTGCCGCACTCGGGCCGGCTCGTGGCCGCCGTCGGGGTGCACGACCTGATCGTCGTGGACACCCCGGACGCGCTGCTGGTCTGCCCGCGCGACCGCGCGCAGGACGTGAAGAAGATCGTGGACGAGCTGAAGGAACGCGGCGAGGAGGGCCTGGTCTGATCCGCCGCCGCTCAGCCGCCGGCGTGGCGGGCCAGCACCGCGAGCGCCGGCGGCACGAGCTGGGCGGTGGCGTGGGCGAGCGGCTCGGGCAGGCGGTCCGGCGGGAACCAGCCGAGCGCCTCGGACTCCGTGCTGACCCGCTCGACCGCCCCGGCCGGGGCCAGGGCGGCGTACCGGACGTCGTAGTGGAACGACCCGCCCTGGCAGGCGACCTGGTGGATGTCCACGTCGATCGGTTCCGGCTCGACGGTCAGGCCGGTGATGCCGGACTCCTCGGTGGCCTCGCGCAGCGCGGCGGCCACGAGCGTCCGGTCGGCTGGTTCGCAGTGCCCGCCGAGCTGCATCCACCTGCGGATCTTGCCGTGCAGGCAGAGCAGCACCCGGCCGTCCGGGTCGAGCACCAGTGCGCTCGCCGTGACGTGTCCGGCCCGGTGCGTCCGGCTCATCGCGACCGGTCCGTCGGCCAGCAGCGCCAGGGTCCGGTCCCGGGCGGCACCGGCGGCGGGGCTGGTCGCCGTCCAGCGGCTCAGCGTCGCGACGGCGTCGGCGTGCAACTCGGTGTACGGATTGGGATCGGGCACCCGGACACTCTACGAGCGCGGCCTCCGTACCCTGGCGCGGCGGCCCTGCGACTCGTCGAGTTCTTGGTGGCCGGTAACGAGGCGAGCGACCTCCTGCCGGTGCGGTCGGCCGCGCTGCTGCGGGCGCACGGCGCGCGCCGCGGAATCTCCGTCCTTCAGGGCGGAGAGGATGTCAATACGTCACCGACGAGGACCATCACCATCGGGTGGCGCTCTGGATCGGATGAGCGAGGGCCGGGCGGCACCCCTGCGGCTGATGCCGCAGACCCTCGTGGTGCCACCCGGCCACGCCCGTCGGCCGGGTCGACGTTGCGTCCCGGCGTCGGCAGGCAACAGAGAGTTTGCCGAACCGGCCCGCCCAGCGTCGAGGTCTTTCACCTGACGCTTAAAGATGGAGGTTAGTACCGGCGGGTACAGTGCGAAGTGTGGCGGGCACCCCCGCCGTCCGCACGGGAGCGATCCATGTTGAAGATCATTTTCTCGGACGAGGACGTCCTGCGGACCCGGGTCGCGCCGGCCGCGGACCCGCTCTGGGAGCTGGTCCTCAGCCTGCACCTGCTCCAGGGGCGCAGCCGGGACCCGATGATGACCACGTGGCGGCGCGCCGTGGCGCACGGACTGCGGACCGACACCGACGCCGAGCAGTACCGTCTGCTGTTCGCGCTCAACCCGCCACGCGGCTACTTCCCCGACTTCCTCACCCCGTTCGCCAGCCGGGAGGGCTTCGAGGCGGGGCTGGACGCGGTCCGGGGCACCTCTGTGGACATGCTGCGCCGGGACCTGACGCTGCTCGCCGGGGAGACCCCGCTCCCGTCCTCGGCCACCGCGCTCGCCCGTGGCGAACCGGAGACGCTGCACCACCTTACCGACGCCATGGCGCGATACCAGTCGCTCGCGGTCAAGCCGTACTGGTCCCGGGTGCAGGCGGCGGTCGAGGCGGACCGGGCCCGGCGGGCCCGTGCCATGCTCGACGGCGGCGCCGAAGGGCTGCTGGCCAGCCTGCGGCCGAACATGCGCTGGGTCTCCGGGGTGCTGGAGGTGCTCGACTACCCGGACACCCGGGAACTGCACCTGGACGGCCGGGGACTGCTGCTCGTGCCGTCGTTCTTCTGCTCGCGTACCCCGGTGGCGCTGGTCGACCCGACGCTGCCACCGGTGCTGGTCTACCCGGTCGACCGGCTCGCCGGCCTGACGCCCGCGTCCGGCCCCGCCGCGTCGCCGCAGGGCGAGGCGCTCGCCGCCCTGATCGGCCGTACCCGCTCCCGGGTGCTCCAGGCCGCCGACGAGGGCTGCACCACCGGCGAGATGGCACGCCGGCTGCGCATCTCCGCCGCCGCGGCCAGCCAGCACACCACTGTGCTGCGCAATGCGGGGCTGCTGGTCAGCCAGCGTGACCGAAACACCGTCCTGCACACGCTCACGCCGCTGGGCCGGGCCGTCCTCGACGCCTGACCCGGCCCGTCGGAGTCAGAGCGCCAGTGTGGCGCTCGCGGTGCTGCCGGACGGGGGCGGGAGCAACGTCGAGTCGATCCCCTCGGCGGCCAGCGCGGCGCGCAGGCGTTGCAGGTCCGCGCCGAACCGGACCAGGTCCGCCGGGTCGACCGGAGCTGGCGCCGCGCCGAGCAGCAGACCGGTGGCCGAGGCGGGCCAGCCGGGCACCGTGTCGGCGAGCCCGGCGCGCACCTCGTCGTCGGTGACGTGGGTGAACACCGTGCCCGCGGCGACCGCGTCGGCGACCGCGTCGATCGCCCGCCGCACCGCGGCCGGGTCGGCGGGCTCGGGTCCGGTCCGGTCCGGCAGCGTCGCCGCCGCCCGCAGGCCGGCGGCGCGCGCCTCGGCCGTACCGAGGGAGAACAGGTCCATCGAGGCGTCGCGGACGAGCGCGCGGGCGCCTTCGTCGTCGTCCCGGGTCGCGGCGAGGTACCCCCTGACCACCGCGACCGGCACCTGATCGCACTTGCCCTTGATCAGCTCACCGGCGGCGGCCAGTTCGTCGACCACCGCCATCTGGGTGACGAACAGCTCGTTGCCGTACGGGTCGACCTCGCCCCGGTGGTCGCGGATCGCCGGCATGCCGGCCACCCCGAGTGCCACGTCGGTGAGCCCGTTGCGCCACGGGCGTCCCATCGTGTCGCTGACGACGACGGCGACGTCGAGGCCGTGCCGGTCGCGCAACGCGACCCGCAGGGCCCGGGCGGACGCGTCCGGGTCGACCGGCAGCAGCACCAGCCGGGTCTTGTCCACGTTCGAGGCGTCGATGCCGGCAGAGGCCATCACGAACCCGTGGTGGGTCTGCACGATCCGGGTCGCGCCCCGGGCCGCCACCACCCGGGCGGTCTCCCCGGCCAGGATCCGGTCCCGCTCGGCGAGCCGTTCCGGGCCGTCGGCCGGCACGTCGACCAGCCGGCCCTCCGCCTTGGACACGATCTTGCTGGTGACCACGAGCACGTCGTGGTCGCGCAGCCAGGGCGCCGCGCCGGTGATCAGCGCCGCCAGGTCGTCGCCCTCGGTCACGTCACCGATGCCGGGCACCGGCAGGATCTCCAGCCTCACATCAACTCCAGCGCGGCGCGCACCATCGCGACGGTCGTCGCCTCGTCGGTCATCCGCAGCGGCGCCGCGCGGACGGTCACGTCCGGCACCACCGTGCCCTCGTCCTCCGGCGCGACGAGCCACCCGTCGAGCAGCCCGCCCGCCGACCGGGCGCCGTAGAGGCCGCCCACGCCCGCCGCGCTGCACTCCACCCCGAGCACTGCGAGGCAGCGGTCCGCCATGCCGCGTACCGGCGCGCCGCCGATGATCGGCGACACGCCGACGACCGGGGCCGGTCCGCCGGCCACCGCTTCGCGCAGCCCGGGCACCGCCAGCACCGGGGCGATGCTCACCACCGGGTTGCTCGGCGCGATCAGCACCACGTCCGCGGCGGCGACGGCCTCGACCACGCCGGGCGCGGGCTTCGCCGTGTCGGCGCCGACGAAGACGAACCGGTCGGTCGGTACGCCGGCCCGATACCGTACCCACCACTCCTGGAAGTGGATCGCCCGGCGGCCCTGCTCGTCGATGACGACGGCATGGGTCTCCAGGCGGTCGTCGGTGGCGGGCAGCAGCCGTACGCCCGGCTGCCAGCGGGCCGCCAGCGCCTCGGTGACCTGGGACAGCGGGTAACCGGCGTTGAGCATCTGGGTGCGTACCAGGTGGGTGGCGACGTCCTTGTCGCCCAGGCCGAACCAGCTCGGCTCCGCGCCGTACGCGGCCAGTTCGTCCTTCACCGTCCACGTCTCGCCCGCCCGGCCCCAGCCCCGTTCCGGGTCGGCGCCGCCGCCGAGCGTGTAGAGCACGCTGTCCAAATCGGGGCAGACCTTCAGCCCGTGCAGCAGCAGATCGTCGCCGACGTTCACCACTGCGGTCACGTCGGCGCCCACCTGGCGGGCGTACGCCCGCACGCCGAGCAGGAAGCGGGCACCCCCGATGCCGCCGGTCAGTACCACGATGCGCATGGCGTCCATCCTTCCGCACGCGCCGCCGTCGATCGTCCGGTGGCCGGAGAGACTACGCTCACTTCGGCAACTGTCCGTTTTCGTCCCCTGGGGGAGTCCGTGAGCAGCCCCGCCGAGCCCGCGTCCGGCGACGCCGCGCAGGCCAGCCAGTTGATCAAGCCGTTGCGCGAACTCGCAGCGCTCGTCCTTCTCGGCGCCAACGCCGTGCTTCTCTTCGTCGGCCTGCTGCGCCTGCTGGTGCCGGTCGACTACAGCACGGTCACCAGCCGGGCCGGGAGCACGTACTTCGCCTTCATCGGCTTGGAGGCGACCGTCCTGCCGGTGCTCGCCGTCCTGATCGCCACCGTGATCCTCCCGGTCGTGCCCAAGGCCAAGCTGATCACGCAGGTGGCGCTCGTCGAGTACGCGGTGTCGGCCGTGTTCGGCGCGCTGACGTTCCTGATCTGGCTGGTCGGCCGGCTCGCCGACGGCGAGGTGCTGGACGCCTTCCTCGGTCTGCTCACCCGCGTGGCGTGGCTGGCGATCTTCGGGGTCGCCGCGTTCGTGGTGTTCAAGATCTGGCGCACGCTCTACTACGTGCCGAAGCCCAAGCCGCAGCCGGGTGTGTACGGCCAGGCCCAGCCCGGCTGGCCGCAGCAGCCGGGCCAGGGCTACCCCGGTCCGGGCGGCTACCCGCAGCAGCCCGGCCAGGGCTACCCGCAGGCCGGCTCGCCGTCGCCCGGCTGGCCGCAGCAGCCCGGCCCGTACGGCCAGCCCCAGTCGGCGCCGCCGTTCAACACGGCCCCGCCGCACGCCCCGCAGTCCGGCCCGCCGCAGTCCGGCCCGCCGTCTGGCGCCCCGCAGTCGGCGCCGCAGTCCGGCCCGCCGTTCCCCGGGCCGCAGCAGGCGCCGCAGTACGGCTCGCCGCAGCCCGCGCCGCCGTTCGGCCAGCCGCCGTCGGCGGACCCGACGCAGGCGATCCCGCGCCAGTCCGCCGAGCCGGGAGCGCCGTCACCGGCCGCCGACGACGAGCGGACCCAGCGGTTCGACCGCGAGGACCCGAACCGGCCCCGATGAGTTCCGCGCGGCGGGCGACGGACGTGGTCGCCCGCCGCGACCTCGGTCCGCCACTGTCGTCCGCCGCCGTGCGGCGGCTCACCCGGCCCGTCCCGCTGCCCGGACCGGGCCCGGGGGCGGGCATCCGGCCGTCCGGCAGCGCTTAGGCTGGGCGGATGGTTGATCGCAGCGACCCCGAACCGACCGAGGCGAGCATCCGGCGGGCACTCGGGCGGGCCGCCACCGGCCGGGCGCTCGACGCCGGCGAGGCGGGCGCGCTGATCGCCGCTCGCGGGCCGATGCTCGACGAACTGCTCCGGATCGCTTCCGACATCCGCGACGCGGGGCTGCGCGACGCCGGGCGGCCGGGCGTGGTGACGTACTCGAAGAAGGTCTTCATCCCGCTGACCCGGCTCTGCCGGGACCGCTGCCACTACTGCACGTTCGCCACCGTGCCGCACCGGCTGCCCGCCGCCTACCTGGAACGCGAAGAGGTGCTGGCGATCGCCCGCGAGGGCGCCGCGCAGGGCTGCAAGGAGGCGCTGTTCACGCTCGGCGACCGGCCCGAGGAGCGGTGGCCGGCGGCCCGCCGGTGGCTGGACGAGCGGGGGTACGACTCGACGCTGGACTACCTGCGCGCCTGCGCGGTGGCGGTGCTGGAGGAGACCGGCCTGCTGCCCCACCTCAACCCGGGCGTGCTCACCTGGTCGGAGTTGCAGCGGCTCAAGCCGGTCGCGCCCAGCATGGGCATGATGCTGGAGACCACCGCCACCCGGCTCTGGTCCGAACCGGGCGGCCCGCATCACGGTTCGCCGGACAAGGAACCGGCGGTACGCCTGCGGGTGCTCGACGACGCCGGCCGGGTCGGGGTGCCGTTCACCACCGGCATCCTGATCGGCATCGGCGAGAACCGGGCCGAGCGGGTCGACGCGATCTTCGCGATCCGCCGGGCGATGCGGGAGTACGGCCACCTCCAGGAGGTGATCGTGCAGAACTTCCGCGCCAAGCCGGACACCGCGATGCGCGGCATGCCCGACGCGGAGCTGCACGACCTGGCCGCCACGGTGGCGGTGGCCCGGGTGCTGCTCGGCCCGAAGGCCCGGATCCAGGCGCCGCCGAACCTCATCGCGGGCGAGTACGACCTGCTGCTGCGCGCGGGCATCGACGACTGGGGCGGCGTCTCCCCGGTCACGCCGGACCACGTCAACCCCGAGCGGCCCTGGCCGCACCTGGACGAGCTGGCGGCGCGCACCGCGGGTGCCGGGTTCACGCTGCGGGAGCGGCTGACCGTCTACCCGGAGTACGTCCGGGCGGGCGAGCCGTGGCTGGACCCGCGCGTGCTGCCGCACGTCAGCGCGCTCGCCGACCCGGCCACCGGGCTCGCGGTCGAGGCCGCCCGCCCGGTGGGACGGCCCTGGCAGGAGCCGGAGTCGGGCTACGGTGGCCGCACCGACCTGCACGTCACCATCGACGTCTCCGGCCGGACCGACGACCGGCGGGGCGACTTCGACAGCGTGTACGGCGACTGGGCCGAGGTGGCCGGCAAGGTGGCGCCGGAGGCACGCGCGGGCGTACCAGTGGGTGGTGGCGCGGACGCCGACCTGCGCGCGGGCCTGCGGCTCGCAGCGGACGACCCGGCCGCGCTGCTGACGCCGGCGCACGAGGCCAAGGCGCTGGCGCTGTTCGGCGCGGACGGCCCGGCACTCGACGAGCTGTGCCGGCTGGCCGACGACGCGCGCCGGGACGCGGTCGGCGACGACGTGACCTACGTGGTCAACCGCAACATCAATTTCACGAACGTCTGCTACGTGGGCTGCCGGTTCTGCGCGTTCGCCCAGCGGGAGAGCGACGCCGACGCGTTCCGGCTCTCCCTGGAACAGGTCGCCGACCGGGCCGAGGAGGCGTGGACGGCCGGCGCGACCGAAGTCTGCCTGCAGGGCGGCATCGACCCGAAGATGCCGGTGACCGGCTACGCCGACATCGTGCGGGCGATCAAGGCGCGGGTGCCGGACATGCACGTGCACGCGTTCTCCCCGATGGAGATCGCCACCGCCGCCGCGAAGGCCGGGGTGCCGGTGCGGGAGTGGCTGCTCCAGCTCCGCGAGGCCGGGCTGGACACCATCCCGGGGACCGCCGCCGAGATCCTCGACGACGACGTGCGCTGGGTGCTCACCAAGGGCAAACTGCCGGCCTCCGCCTGGGTCGACGTGGTGAGCACGGCGCACGAGCTGGGCATCCGGTCCAGCTCCACGATGATGTACGGCCACGTGGACCACCCGACCCAGTGGCTGGCCCATTTCCGGGTGCTGGCCGGGGTGCAGGACCGTACCGGCGGGTTCACCGAGTTCGTGGCGCTGCCGTTCGTGCACACCAACGCGCCGATCTACCTGGCCGGCCTCGCCCGCCCGGGTCCGACCTGGCGGGAGAACCGGGCGGTGCACGCGATGGCCCGGCTGCTGCTGCACGGCCGGATCGACAACATCCAGTGCTCCTGGGTGAAGCTCGGCGACGCGGGCACGGTGGAGATGCTGCGCGGCGGCTGCAACGACCTGGGCGGCACGCTGATGGAGGAGACGATCTCCCGGATGGCCGGCTCGGGCAACGGTTCGGCGCGTACCGAGGAGCAGTTGCGGGCCGTCGCCACCGCCGCCGGCCGGCCGTTCCGCAAGCGGACGACCGCGTACGGTCACGCCCGCGCCTGAGGTCGAACCTTTCCCCGCCGCCCGCCGTACCTGTGGATGCCGGCGGCGGTTTCGGCGAGGACCGCCGCCGGTGACCCCGAACCGGGGCCCGGCGGTGTCCGGGTGCCCGGCCCGCTGCGGCGCTGCGGCGCCGGTCCGGAGAGGCTGCCGATGAGCACTGACGACACCACCGACGCGCCGAAGCGGCGGACCTGGAAGCGGTTGACCCGCAGGCAGACGCTCACCGCCGCGGCGAGCGCGACACTGGGCGCCGCCGCCCTCACCGTGCCGGGCCTGTCCGCCGCGCAGAACGCCCCTACGGCGAGCCGGGGCGACGAGCCGATAGTGGTCCATCTCCGTGACGCCGCAGCCGGCGTCATGGACGTCTTCGTCGGCACCGACCGGGTCGAGGTACGCGATCGCGGCCTGGCCGACCGTCTGGTGCGCGCCGCCGGCCGGCGCTGATCCCACCCTCCGCCGGCGCGGGCTCCCGGCGCCGGTTCCGCTTTCCGTTCCCCGACGAAGGTGCGTCCGCCATGTCCTCTCACCGCGAGGCCCCGGAGATCGCCAAGGATCCGGTCGCCGACAGTTCCGACCTGTACGCGTTCGTCACGCCGAGCCAGCCGGACACGGTCACGTTGATCGCCAACTACGTGCCGCTGCAGCTTCCCTCCGGCGGCCCGAACTTCTTCGAGTTCGGCGACGACGTCCGGTACGAGATTCACATCGACAACGACGGGGACGGTTATCCGGACGTCACCTATCGTTTCGAATTCATTACCGAGATCACGAACCAGAACAGTTTTCTCTACAACACCGGGCCGATCGAGTCGCTGGAGAGCAGGAACTGGAACCGGCGGCAGTTCTACCGGCTGACCCGGATCGCGGACGGCCGGGCGCGTGTGCTGGCGCACAAGCTGCCCTGCCCGCCGTGCAACGTCGGACCGCTGTCCACGCCGAACTACCAGAACCTGGTCCGGCAGGCGACGTTCAAGCTGTCCACCGGCGAGAAGGTCTTCGCCGGCCAGCGCGCCGACGGCTTCTTCGTCGACCTGGGCGCGGTGTTCGACCTGGGTACGCTGCGGCCGTTCCAGCAGTTGCACGTCGCCGGCAAGAAGCTGTTCCGGACCGAGGGCGAGCCGGTGAACGCGCTGGACCGGCTCAACGTGCACAGTCTCGCCGTTCAGGTGCCGCTGGGCCGGGTGCGCCGCAAGGCGGCCCGTTACGGCTCCGCCGACCGCGCCTCGACGATCGGGGTCTGGACCAGCGCCTCCCGGCAGCAGGTGCGGGTGCTGGGTGACCGGGTCGCCGCCGACACCGCCGCCGGCCCCTTCACACAGGTGTCGCGGCTCGGTAACCCGTTGTTCAACGAGGTCATCGTGCCGATGTCCAGGAAGGACGTGTGGAACACGCTGCCGCCGTCGGAGGACAAGCGGTTCGCCGGATTCGTCGAGCGGCCCGAGCTGGCCGCGCTGCTGCCCGCCCTCTACCCGGGTGTGTTCCCCAACCTGGAGGCGCTGAACAAGTCCGAGAAGCCGCGCGCCGACCTGGTGGCGATCCTGCTGACCGGCGTCCCGGCCGGACTGATCGACGGCTTCGCCAACACCACAGGCGACGTGCAGGCGGACATGCTGCGGCTGAACACGGCGATCCGACCCAGCCGCAGGCCGGACCGGTTCGGGGTGCTCGGCGGCGACCTGGCCGGCTTCCCCAACGGCCGCCGACCCGCCGACGACGTCGTGACGATCGCGCTGCGCGCCATCGCCGGGCTGACCGTGCCGCTGGTCGACAAGACGTTCCGGCCGGACGCCGCCGCGGCGGCGGTGACGCCGGGCCTGAGCGCGGCCGACGTCACCGCGCCGTTCCTGGCCGACTTCCCGTTCCTCGGGACGCCGTACGACGGATTCGGCAACCCGCAGGCGAAGAAGTCCTGACGGGAGCGGCTGATGTCACACCACCACGATCTCGGCCCGTCGGAGGTCGGCAGCGTCGTGCTCGACCTGGGCGGCGACCGGGGCGCCCTGATCATCCACACCGGGCGGGACCTGCGCGGCCGGGAGATCGAAATCAGCCGCGTGGGCCTCGACGGCCCGCGGACCCACTCTGCCGTACGCGAGCGGCACGTCCGGGACGGGGTGTTCCACAGTGCCGTCTACCCGGATCTGGAGGCGGGTGTTTATACCGTCTGGTGGGACGAGAGTACGTCCGCCGGCGCGGTCTCGGTCACCGGCGGGTCCGTCGCCGAATTCGTCTGGCCCACCAGCTCGCCGGCCCGCGTGGACTGAGTCGTCAGTCGCGCCGAACCCGCGTCCCGTCCACATGATGGACGGGACGCGGTCGGCGTTGGACGGCCCGACGGGCGGTGCCGCGGGAAGCGGGTTACCCTGTGCCCCACCAATTCTGATCTTGGTACGAGCGGCCGGCGGGGGCGTCCGGCCGGCCTGTCGGCGATACGCCACGGCAGAAACTTCCGGCAACTCGCCGGGGAGGGCGTTACTCGTCCGGGGTCTGAATCGATAGGGCAGGTTGCGAGGCTACGGGCGGCCGCGGCGGTCGTCCCGGACGTGTCGGGAGGGCGACTCCATTATCAAGTTTGGCTTGACGGCGCACGCATTACACGCGTGTAATTTGAATGGGGTTGTTCGCACGGAACGCAACAAATAGTGACCGTACGGACAGGCACGCCTTTCGCGTGGGGGGTTGCAGCGGCGAATGACGCCGGTGCGCGACAAGGAGGCAATCGATGGACGGCCAGCTCGAGGTGGCCGACCTGCTCGGGAACGCGCCGGAGTGGCAGGAGCGAGCGCTCTGCTCGCAGACCGACCCGGAGGCGTTCTTTCCCGAGAAGGGCGGCTCGACCCGCGAGGCGAAGCGCATCTGCTCGCGGTGCGAAGTGAAGACGGAATGCCTGGAGTACGCGCTCGGCCACGACGAGCGGTTCGGAATCTGGGGTGGCCTCTCCGAGCGGGAGCGGCGCAAGCTCAAGCGGCGGGTCGCCGCCTGATCCACGTACGGGTCCACGGGCGGTGGGGGCCGCCCGGACCCGGGTCGCCGTCCGGCCGGCGCGTCCGGCCGGAGGGCGGCGCCCCGTCGTCAGGCCAGCTCGTCCGGGTCGACCCCGAGCAGATTCGCCACCTGCTCGATGATCACGTCGTGCACCAGGTCGGCGAGGTCCTCGCGGTCCATCGCGCGGAACTCCAGCGGCCGCCGGTAGAGCACGATCCGCGGCGGCACCTCCTGGCGGCCGGGCCGCCCGGGCAGCAGCCGGGCGAGTGGCACCTCGCCGTCCTCCAGCACGTCCGAGTCGTAGACGTTCAGATCCGGCGGGACGTCCTCGACCGCGAACTCCACCCCGGCCAACTCCTTGGCGAACCGGCGTTCGAGCGTCTCCACCGTGTCGAGCACCAGATCGTCGAAGACCTCGGCCTTCGTCCGCGCCAGGGGCACCGTGGCGGGCACCAGTCGCCCGCGCAGCCCGCGACCGTGCCGGTCACGGTGGGTGCGCCGGCCGGAGCCGGGGCGGCGGTTCTGGGGGCTCGTCATGACGCACAGGGTAGCCCGGGCCGGCGGTCCACCCGCCGTCGCGCGGCCGTCCGGCGTGCCGGTGCGCCGAACGAAAGAATTGTGATCACCATGACGGGCGTGTCGTAACGCGAAGCGGTGCGCCGGACCCGGTAATGGGGATACCCTGCCGCCGTGAGGTCACCACGGCGCTGCTCCCGTAACGGCTGCCCCCGGCAAGCGGTCGCCACATTGACCTATGTCTACAACGAGTCGACGGCGGTGGTGGGGCCGCTCGCGGCGTTCGCCGAACCGCACACGTACGACCTGTGTGAGCCGCACGCCCGCAGTCTGACCGCCCCGCGCGGCTGGGACGTGGTGCGGCACGAGGGCGAGTTCGAGCCGCCGCCGCCCACCACCGACGACCTGGTGGCGCTGGCCGAGGCGGTACGCGAGGCCGCCCGCCCGGCTCCGCCCCGTCCCCCGGAGGACGAGCCCACCACCAAGCCCCACCAGAGCCCCCAGCAGGGCCGCCGAGGCCACCTCCGGGTGATCCCGCCGCCGCACCACTGACCCACCCACCACCGACCCGCGCCATCGGTCGACCGTGAAGGTCGCGCTGGTCGGCCACGTGCCAGCCAGGTCAAGGTCAACACCAGCACGGGGAGGTGGGGCCATCCCACCCGCCTGGACCCCGCCACCACCCCGAACTGGCGTCGATCCGCGCCCGTCCACAGCCCGGTCTACCCGGCGCCCAGGATCGCCACGTGGCGTCCGTGTCGCCGGGCAACCCGGCTCGCGGGGTCAGCCGTTCGTCCAGGCCGGACAGCCGGTACAGACAGGTGCCGGTAGTCGGTCATCGGCGTCAGAGCCGCGACCACGCCTCGGTCAGCACCGCGCGCAGGATCTGCTCGATCTCGTCGAAGTGCTGCTGGTCGGCGATCAGCGGCGGGGCGAGCTGCACCACCGGGTCGCCCCGGTCGTCGGCGCGGCAGTAGAGCCCGGCGTCGAACAGCGCGGTGGACAGGAAGCCGCGCAGCAGCCGCTCGGACTCGGCCTCGTCGAACGTCTCCCGGGTCGTCTTGTCCTTGACCAGCTCGATGCCGTAGAAGTAGCCGTCGCCCCGGACGTCGCCGACGATCGGCAGGTCGTGCAGCCTCTCCAGAGTGGACCGGAACGCGCCCTCGTTGGCCCGGACGTGCCCGATCAGGTCCTCCCGGGCGAACACCTCCAGGTTGGCCAGCGCCACCGCGCAGGAGACCGGGTGGCCGCCGAACGTCACGCCGTGCGCGAACATGCCGGTCTCGATGAGGAACGGCTCCATCAGCCGCTCGCTGGCGATCATCGCGCCGAGCGGGGCGTAGCCGGAGGTGATGCCCTTGGCGGTGGTGATGACGTCCGGCTGGTAGCCGTACCGCACGGCGCCGAAGTACTCGCCGAGCCGGCCCCAGGAGCAGATCACCTCGTCGCTGACCAGCAGCACGTCGTACGCGTCGCAGATCTCGCGTACCCGCTCGAAGTAGCCGGGCGGCGGCGGGAAGCAGCCGCCGGAGTTCTGCACCGGCTCCAGGAAGACGGCGGCGACCGTCTCCGGCCCCTCCCGCTCGATCGCCCGGCCGATCTCCTCGGCGGCCCAGCGGCCGAACGCCTCGGCGTCGTCGCCGTGCTCCGGAGCCCGGTAGAAGTTGGTGTTCGGCACCTTGATGCCGCCGGGCACCAGCGGCTCGAAGTCGGTCTTGATGCCGGGCAGGCCGGTGATCGACAGCGCGCCCATCGAGGTGCCGTGGTAGGCGATATACCGGCTGACGACCTTGTGCTTGGTGGGCTTGCCGGTGCGCTTGAAGTAGGCCCGGGCCAGCTTCCACGCCGCCTCGACGGCCTCGGAACCGCCGGTGGTGAAGAAGACCCGGTTCAGGTCACCGGGGGTGAGCGTGGCGATCTTCTCGGCCAGTTCGACCGCCTTCGGGTGGGCGTACGACCAGAGCGGGAAGTAGGCCAGCTCGCCGGCCTGCTTGGCGGCGGCCTCGGCCAGCTCGGTGCGGCCGTGGCCGGCGTTGACGACGAACAGCCCGGCCAGCCCGTCCAGGTAGCGGCGGCCCTGCGCGTCCCAGACGTACGCGCCCTCGCCCCGGACGATCGTTGGAACCTCGCCGGCGGGGTAGCTCGCCATGCGGGTGAAGTGCATCCACAGGTGGTCGGTGGCGTTGGCCATGTCAGCCCCATCGGGTCTCGGGCCGGTCAGGGGTGACACCGGCCGCTCTGCCCACGGTTATCCCACAGGCGATGCCGATAAGGCAAGCGAGTCGGCGTCATCGCGACGGATTCAGCGCCATATCACTTCCGTGTCAACGGAATCCGCATCAGGCGGTACCCCAGCTGTAGGTCTGCTTGCGCAGCTTCAGGTAGACGAACGCCTCGGTGGAGAGCACCCCGGGCACGCCGCGCAGCTTCTGCAGGATCTCCAGCAGGTGCGCGTCGTTGCGGCAGACCACTTCGGCCAGCAGGTCGAACGAGCCGGCGGTGATCACGACGTAGTCGATCTCCTCGAACTCGGCCAGCCGGTCCGCGACGGGTTCCAGGTCGCCGTCGGTGCGCAGCCCGATCATGGCCTGGCGGGGGAAGCCGAGCTGGAGCGGATCGGTGACCGCGACGATCTGCATGACGCCCGCGTCGAGCAGCCGCTGCACGCGCTGGCGTACCGCCGCCTCGGAGAGGCCCACCGCCTTGCCGATGCTCGCGTACGGGCGGCGCCCGTCCTCCTGGAGCTGCTCGATGATCTGCTTGGCCACGTCGTCGAGCAGAGCGTGGTTGGCCCCTTCACGCACGGTGACCCGGCGGTTGCCGTTCCCGATCTCCTGGTGCCGGTTGACCATCGACGCTCCTCGTGTCCGATTCTCCGTGTTGAGCGTAGTGCCCCGCGCAGTCTGGCGTATTTCGTGGCGACTGGCTATTCCGGCAACGGAATCCCTTGTGAGAGAGGTTTTCTCATGTCAGGATCAGTCGTCCATCGCCACTGACCCTCCCGCCGGCGCGCCGCCCCCGTCCCGCCGCCGACGATGCCCCCCCAAGGAGTCGTCACATGCGTAGTCCCCTCCGGACCCTCACCCGGCGTGGTCTGCTCACCGGGACCGTCGGCTCGGCCGCGCTGCTCGCCACCGCGGGTACCCTGGCCGGCTGCGGGACCAAGGGCGCCCAGCAGACCGAAGCCGGCTGCAAGAGCGAGGATCTGTCCGCCACCGAGAAGAAGGTCGCCTTCTCGAACTGGCCGCAGTACATGGACACCGACGAGAAGGACGAGTCCAAGCGCCCCACGCTCGACGCGTTCGTCGCCGCCTCGGGCATCCAGGTGACGTACACCGAGGACGTCAACGACAACAACGAGTTCTTCGGCAAGGTGCGCAACCAGCTCGCCGGGTGTCAGAGCACCGGCCGGGACATCATGGTGCTCACCGACTGGATGGCCGCCCGGATGATCCGCCTCGGCTGGGTGCAGAAGCTGGACAAGTCGAAGATGCCGAACGTCGAGGCGAACCTACTGCAGTCGCTGCGCGGGCGCTCCTTCGACGCCGAGACCCAGCTCGCCGTCCCGTGGCAGTCCGGGCTGGCCGGGCTCGCGTACAACGCCAACGTCACCAAAGAGATCCGCACCGTCGACGAGCTGCTCACCCGCCCCGACCTCAAGGGCAAGGTGACGGTGCTGTCGGAGATGCGCGACACCATCGGCCTGCTGCTCCAGTCCCTCGGCCACGACCCGGCCGAGTTCACCGCCGCCCAGTTCGACGACGCGCTGAACAAGCTCAAGAAGGCGGTGGACAGCAAGCAGATCCGGCGGTTCACCGGCAACGACTACGCGCCCGACCTGGCCAAGGGCGACATCGCCGCGTGCATCGGCTGGTCCGGCGACGTGGTCCAGCTCGGCTTCGAGGACGAAAAGATCAAGTTCGTGGTGCCCGAGTCCGGCGTGATGCTCTGGTCGGACAACATGCTGGTGCCGAACAAGGCCACCCACAAGGCCAACGCCGAGGCGTTGATGAACCACTACTACGACCCGGCGGTGGCGGCGAAGCTGGCCGCGTACGTCAACTACATCTGCCCGGTGCAGGGCGCGCAGGCCGAGATGGAGAAGATCGACCCGGATCTGGCCACCAACCCGCTCATCTTCCCGGACGACGCGATGCTGTCGAAGGCGAAGGTCTTCATGGCGCTCGACGAAGCGCAGGAGAAGGAGTACGAGACCAAGTTCCAGCAGGTGATCGGCGCGTGAAGGGGCAGCAGCCCCCGGCCGGTGACCTGCGACTGATCGACCTGACCAAGCGGTTCGGCGTCTTCACCGCCGTCGACGGCCTCACCCTCGCCGTCCCGCAGGGCTCGTTCTTCGCCCTGCTCGGCGCGTCCGGCTGCGGCAAGACCACCACGCTGCGGATGATCGCCGGGCTGGAACAGCCCACCAGCGGGAAGGTGCTGCTCGGCGAGCAGGACATCGCCGGGCTGCGACCGTACAGGCGGCCGGTCAACACCGTGTTCCAGAGCTACGCCCTCTTCCCGCACCTGGACATCCACGAGAACGTGGCGTTCGGGCTGCGCCGCCGCGGCATCCGCAAGGTGGGCGACCAGGTCGAGCGGATGCTCGCGCTGGTCCAGCTCGAAGGGTACGGCCGGCGCCGCCCGGCCCAGCTCTCCGGCGGGCAGCAGCAGCGCGTCGCGCTGGCCCGGGCGCTCATCAACCACCCACAGGTGCTGCTGCTCGACGAACCGCTCGGCGCGCTCGACCTCAAGCTGCGCCGGCAGATGCAGATCGAGCTGAAACGGATCCAGACCGAGGTGGGCATCACGTTCGTGCACGTCACCCACGACCAGGAGGAGGCCATGACGATGGCCGACACGGTCGCGGTGATGAACGCCGGCCGGATCGAGCAACTCGGCGCACCCGCCGACATCTACGAGTACCCGGCCACCGCGTTCGTGGCGAACTTCCTCGGTCAGTCCAACCTGCTCGCCGCCGACGCCGGCGGTCGCGCCGCCGACGACGTGCTGGTCACGGCGCACGGCGCGCGTTACTCCGTGCCCGCCGGCCGGGCCCGGCTCACCGACGGTCCGGCCTTCCTCGGCGTACGTCCGGAGAAGCTGCACCTGGCCGACGGCCCGGACCGCGTGCCGGCCGGGCACCAGCACGTCGGCGGCGTCGTCACCGACACCTCCTACGTCGGAGTGAGCACCCAGTACCTGGTGCGCACCGCGTGGGGCAGCGAACTGTCCGCGTTCGCCGCTAACAGCGGGCTGGGCGGGCGGCTCGCCGTCGGTACGGCGGTGACCGCACACTGGGATCCGCGCCACGCTTTCCTGCTGCCTCGGGCCGCCGGTGCGGACGACCAGACCGCGCCGCTGCTCGACGGGCCGCCGGTGGGTGCGCTGCCATGAGCGAGCGCAGTGAGCGAAGCGGAGTGGCGGCATGAGCGCGCTGGCCCACGTACCGGCCTCCGCCGGGAAACCGGCGCCGCCGCCGGTGCGGCGCGGGCGCAGCCGCCTCCTGCCGTACCTGCTGCTGCTGCCCGGCGCGGCCTGGCTGCTCGTCTTCTTCGCGCTCCCGCTGGTGCAGCTCGCCTCCGCCAGCCTCTACGACCCGTCCGGCTCGCTCACCACCGGGTACGCGATGACCTGGGCGTTCGGCAACTACCCGGACGCGTTGCAGGCGTACTGGCCGCAGTTCTCCCGGTCCTTCCTCTACTCGGCGATCGCGCTGGTGCTCGCGCTGCTGATGGGTTATCCGCTGGCGTACGCGATCGCGCAGAAGGCCGGCCGGTGGAAGTACCTGCTGCTGGTGGCGGTGGTCGCGCCGATGTTCACCAGCTTCCTGGTGCGCACGCTGGCCTGGAAGACCATCCTGTCGGACAACGGCGCGCTCGTCGGGCTGCTGCGCGACGTGCACCTGCTCGGCCCGGACGGCCGGCTGCTGGCCACCCCGATCGCGGTGGTGCTCGGGCTGACGTACAACTTCCTGCCGTTCCTGGTGCTGCCGCTGTACGCGAGCCTGGAGCGGCTCGATCCCCGGCTGCTGGAGGCGGCGAGCGACCTGTACGCGAGTCCGCTGCGCGCGTTCGCGAAGGTCACGCTGCCGCTGTCGATGCCCGGCCTGATCGCCGGCACGCTGCTGTTCTTCATCCCGGCCACCGGCGACTACATCAACGCCGAGCTGCTCGGCACGCCGAACGAGTACATGATCGGCAACGTCATCGACTCGGCGTTCCTGGTCCGGTTGGACTATCCGCAGGGCGCGGCGCTGTCGTTCCTGCTGATGGCCGCGATCCTGGCGATCGTCTTCGTCTATCTGCGAAAGGCCGGCACGGAGGAGGTGCTGTGATGAGCGCGAGGAGCGCAGCGAAGTGGAGCCCCGCAGTCGCGAATGGAGGCAGGCTCTGATGCGGCGCTGGCTCGCCGACCGGTGGGTGATGGGCGTGGCTCTGCTCGTCCTCGGCTACCTGACGCTGCCGATCATGGTGGTGGCCGGTCTGTCCCTCAACCGGCCCTCCAGCCGGCTCTCCTACGACTTCAACGAGTTCACGCTCGACAACTGGAAGCAGCCCTGCGCGACAGCTGACATGTGCGACGCGGTGGTGCGCAGCATGCAGATCGGCCTGATCGCCACCGCCGCCTCCACAGTGCTCGGCACGCTGATGGCGTTCGCGCTGGTCCGGCACAGCTTCCGCGGCCGGTCCGGGCTCAACGGGCTCATCTTCCTGCCGATGGCCACCCCGGAACTGGTGATGGGCACCTCGCTGCTCGCCCTCTTCGTCGCCGCCGGGGTGCCGCAGGGCTTCTGGACGATCGTCATCGCGCACGTCATGTTCTGCGTGTCGTTCGTCGTGGTCACAGTGAAGGCCCGGCTCGCCGGCATGGACCGGCGGCTGGAGGAGGCCGCGATGGACCTGTACGCCAGCGAGTGGCAGACGTTCCGCCGGATCACGCTGCCGCTCGTGCTACCCGGCATCGTGGCCGCCGCGCTGCTGGCGTTCTCGCTCAGCTTCGACGACTTCATCATCACGAACTTCAACGCCGGCACCACCGTCACGTTCCCGATGTACGTCTGGGGCGCCTCGCAGCGGGGCATCCCACCGCAGGTCAACGTGATCGGGACGGCCATGTTCGTGATCGCGTTGCTGCTGGTCGGGGCCAGCTCGCTGCGCGGGCGGCGGGCGCGACGGGCCGCCCTCGCGATGATCGCCACACCTGCGGGCAAGCCATGACACTCCCGCATACCGGCCGGGCGCTGGCCGACGCCGCGCCCGTGCCGTACTGGCTGGACCGGCCGGAGCGCCCCGACCCGCTGCCGCCGCTGTCCGGGTCGCACGCCGCCGACCTGCTCGTGGTCGGCGGCGGGTACGCCGGGCTGTGGACCGCGCTGCTGGCGAAGGAGGCCGACCCGGACCGCGACGTGCTGCTGGTCGACGCGGGCACGTGCGGCTGGGCGGCGTCCGGGCGCAACGGCGGGTTCTGCGCCGCGTCGCTGACCCACGGGCTCGCCAACGGCGTCGAGCGGTTCCCCGGCGAGATCGACGAGCTGGAACGGCTGGGCCGGGAGAACCTGGACGCGATCGCCGCAGCCGTGGCGAAGTACGACATCGCCTGCGACTTCGAGCGCACCGGCGAACTGGCGGTCGCGGTCGAGCCGTACCAGCTCGACGGGCTCGCCGCCGACGCCGAACTGGCCCGCCGGTACGGCCACGACGTGCGGCTGCTCGACCGCGACGAGGTACGCGCCGAGGTGGCGTCGCCGACGTACCTGGGCGGGATGTGGGACGCCGACCGGGTGGCCCTGCTCGACCCGGCGAAGCTCGCCTGGGGGCTGCGCCGGGCGGCGCTCGACCTGGGCGTACGCGTACACGAGCACACCCGTGTCACCGGCCTGGCCCGCGACGGAGCCGGGCTGCGCGCCACCACGGCGGGCGGCGCGGACGCGGCGTCCGGCGCGGTCCGGGCGCGGCAGGTGGTGCTGGCCACGAACGCGTTCCCGCCGCTGCTGCGCCGGCTGCGCTCCTGGCTGGTGCCGGTCTACGACTACGCGCTGATGACCGAGCCGCTGACCGCGGCGCAGCGCGACGCGATCGGCTGGCGGAACCGGCAGGGGCTCGCCGACACCGGCAACCAGTTCCACTACTACCGGCTCACCGCCGACAACCGGATCCTGTTCGGCGGCTACGACGCGATCTACCACTACGGCAACCGGGTGGCGCCCGCGCTGGAGCAGCGCGAGGCCACCTTCACCACGCTCGCCTCGCACTTCTTCACGACGTTCCCGCAACTCGACGGGCTGCGGTTCAGCCACCGCTGGGGCGGCGTCATCGACACCTGCACCCGGTTCTGCGCGTTCTTCGGCACCGCCTACGAAGGCCGCCTGGCCTACGCGGCCGGGTTCACCGGGCTCGGCGTCGGCGCGACCCGGTTCGGCGCCCGCGTCACGCTCGACCTGCTCTCCGGCACTGACACCCCGCTGACCCGGCTCGACCTGGTGCGCCGCAAGCCGCTGCCGATCCCACCGGAACCGGCCCGGTCCGTGGGCATCAACCTGACCCGCTGGTCGCTCGCCCGCGCCGACGCGCGCGATGGGCGGCGCAACCTCTGGCTCCGTACTCTCGACCGTCTTGGACTGGGGTTCGACTCCTGATGCGTATCCTCCTCGTCGGCGCCGGTGGCGTCGGCTCCGCCGCCGTTTCCGTCGCCGCCCGCCGTTCCTTCTTCGAGACCATGGTGGTCGCCGACCACGACCCGGTGCGGGCGGCGCGGGCCGTCGCCGGGCACGGCGACCGGTTCGTCGCCGCCACTGTGGACGCGTCCTGCGCCGACGCGGTGGCCGCGTTGTGCCGGGAACACCGGATCACGCACGTGCTCAACGCCGTCGACCCGCGCTTCGTCATGCCGATCTTCGACGGCGCGTTCACCGCCGGGGCCGACTACCTGGACATGGCGATGTCGTTGTCCCGGCCGCACCCCGAGCGTCCCTACGCCGAGACCGGGGTCAAGCTCGGCGACGAGCAGTTCGCCGTCGCGCAGCGGTGGGCCGCCGCCGGGCGGCTGGCGCTGTGCGGCATCGGCGTCGAACCGGGCCTGTCCGACGTCTTCGCCCGCTACGCCGCCGACGAACTGTTCACCGAGATCGACGAGATCGGGGTACGCGACGGCGCGAACCTCACCGTCGCCGGGTACGAGTTCGCGCCGTCGTTCTCCATCTGGACCACCATCGAGGAGTGCCTCAACCCGCCGGTGATCTGGGAGGCCGGGCGCGGCTGGTTCACCACCGAACCGTTCAGCGAACCGGAGGTGTTCGACTTCCCGGCCGGGATCGGCCCGGTCGAGTGCGTCAACGTCGAGCACGAGGAGGTGCTGCTCATCCCCCGTTGGGTGCCGGCGAAGCGGGTCACCTTCAAGTACGGCCTCGGCGCCGAGTTCATCGAGGTGCTGCGCACGCTGCACAAGCTGGGGCTGGACTCGACCCAGCCGGTGCGGGTACGCGGGGTCGACGTGTCGCCGCGCGACCTGGTGGCCGCCGCGCTGCCCGACCCGGCCACGCTCGGCGACCGGATGAGCGGCAGGACGTGCGCCGGCACGTACGTCACCGGGACCGGACCGGACGGTCGGCCGCGCCGGGTCTACCTGTACCACGTGGTGGACAACGAGTGGTCGATGGCCGAGTACGGCCACCAGGCGGTGGTCTGGCAGACCGCCGTCAACCCGGTCGTCGCGCTGGAACTGCTCGCCACCGGCGCCTGGTCCGGCACCGGCGTGCTCGGCCCGGAGGCGTTCCCGCCGACCCCCTTCCTCGACCTGCTCACCGGCTACGGTTCGCCGTGGGGGATGGAGGAACGATGACCCGGTACGGCCCGATGTACGGTCCCGACGTCACGTTCCTCGGCGTGCCGCCGTGCACGGTCGAGGAACCGGTCACGTACGCCGACGCGGACGTGGTGATCATCGGGGCGCCGTTCGACGGCGGCACCTCGCACCGGCCGGGCACCCGGTTCGGGCCGTCCGCCATCCGGCAGGCCTGCTACCTGCCGCACGACGGCTCCCGCCCGTCGCTGGCGCTGCGTGTGGACGCGCTGAAGGACCTGTGCGTCTACCGGCACACCGGAGCCGGGCGGGTTCACCTCCCGGCAACTGCTCGACGCGGTCCGCCGCGTCTGTTACGAACTGCCGGTGGTCGGGCTGGACGTGGTGGAGGTCGCCCCGCCGTACGACCACGCCGACATCACCGCGTACCTGGGCAACCGGGTGGTGCTGGAGGCGCTGTCCGCGATAGCCCGCCGCCGTCGCGACGCCGAAACCGGAACCCCGTGAAACCCCACCCAGCCGCTCCTGGACGACCGATGACAGCTACCCCGACATGTTTAGCTCGGGCTATAGTCGGGCCATGGGTGTGGACGGGAAGCGCTGGTCGGTCCGGGTGACCGGAGAGGTCCGGCACTGGCTGCGCGACCTGCGGGACCACGATCCGGCGTCGTACGAGAGCGTCCGCGCGGTGGACAAGCTGGCCGGGTCGCAGGCGGTCCTCCTGGTCGCCGGCAACAAGGCGGGCAACTGGACCCGCTGGTACCGGCAGCACATCCCGGCGGCGGAGGTTGCCTACAAGGCTTGGCTCGACAGCGAGCGCGAGCGAAGGGGGGAGTCGTGACGGAGTTCTATCACTGGGACGAGGTCCGCGCCGAACTCGGCGGTGACGACGAGGCATACGAGGCGGAGCGCGCCCGGACCGACGCGTGGGTGAGTGCGTTCCACCTGGCCGAGGAGCGCAAGCGGCTGGGGCTCACCCAGCGGCAGGTCGCCGAGATCATGGGGGTCACGCCGGGCCGGGTCAGCCAGATCGAGAACGGCGACCTCGACGTCAACGAGGTGGCCACGCTGAGCCGATACGCCAACGCGCTCGGTGCCCGGCTACGGATCATCTTCGACTACGGCGACGACCTCCGGCAGATCGCCTGACCGGAGGCCGTCGACCCGGTCAGGGGTGGGGGCAGCGGGGGCGTAGGCGTACGCGTTCGGTGGTCTCGGTGATCGAGTTGGGCTCGACCACCAGGCGCGCGATGGTGGTGGCGGGGCCGGGGCGGAAGGTGCCCTGGTCGGCGGGGATGGTCGCGGTCCAGGTGCCGGCGGTGCGTTCGTCGGTGCACGCGCCGATCACGCCGAACCCGAAGCCGGTGACCGACCCTCGCCGTACCCGCTGGTCGAGGTGCACCTCGATGTACGCGAGGCCGCGCTCGGCGCCGCAGTCGAACCGGCCGCCGACGGTGGCGGTGTGCGCGCGCACGTCGGCCGTGCCGAACCAGTTGACGGAGATACGGGGGGAGGCCGCCGGGGCCGCGACGGCGGCGTCCGGCGCGAGCCCGAGCGTGGCGGCGGTGGCCAGGGCGGTGAGGCCGGCGGCGAGCACTGGTTGTCGGACCGGGTTCATGCGCGGTCTCCTGTCGGGCGGTGGTGGAACGCGACCCGGTAGCGACTTGAGCGGTGGTGGGACGCGGACTCCGAAGTGGACGGCGTCAGCATCCCACCGCCGCGATGCCCGCGAGCTGCAAGATCTCGGACAGATCAGCGGTTCAGGTGGGAGCGGATGAGGAAGCGGACGCCCTCCGGCGCCTCCAGGGAGAAGCCGCTGCCCCGGCCGGGCACCACGTCGACGGTGAGCCGGGTGTGCTGCCACAGCTCCCACTGGGCCTTCGACATCCAGAACTCCACCGGCTCGGGCACCCCGTCGACGGCGAGCGAGGCGAGCAGCACGTCCGAACCGCCGGTGCGGAACTCACCGGCCGGGTAGCACATCGGCGCGCTGCCGTCGCAGCAGCCGCCGGACTGGTGGAACATCAGCGGACCGTGCTGCCCCCGCAGCGACCGGATCAGGTCGGCCGCCGCGGGGGTCACCGTCACCGGCTCGCCCATCAGAAGAAGCCCAGCTTCTTCGGCGAGTAGCTGACCAGCAGGTTCTTGGTCTGCTGGTAGTGCTCCAGCATCATCTTGTGATTCTCCCGGCCGATGCCTGACTGCTTGTAGCCGCCGAACGCCGCGTGCGCCGGGTAGGCGTGGTAGCAGTTCGTCCACACCCGGCCGGCCTGGATGGCCCGCCCCGCCCGGTACGCGGTGTTGAGGTCCCGGGTCCACACACCCGCACCGAGCCCGTACAGGGTGTCGTTGGCGATCTTCACGGCGTCGTCCAGGTCGGCGAAGGAGGTCACCGACACGACCGGGCCGAAGATCTCCTCCTGGAAGATCCGCATCGAGTTGTCGCCCTCGAAGACGGTCGGCTCGACGTAGTAGCCGCCGGACAACTCGCCGCCGAGGTCCGCCCGCTCCCCGCCGGTGCGGACGCGAGCGCCCTCCTGCCGCCCGATGTCCAGGTAGGACAGGATCTTCTCCAGCTGGTCGTTCGACGCCTGCGCGCCGACCATCGTGTCGGTGTCCAGCGGGTGCCCCTGCTTGACCGCCTTCGTCCGCTCGACGGCGGCGGCCAGGAAGTCGGAGTAGTGGCCCTGCTGGATGAGCGCCCGGGACGGGCAGGTACACACCTCGCCCTGGTTGAGCGCGAACATGGTGAAGCCTTCCAGCGCCTTGTCCAGGAAGTCGTCGGAGGCGGCGCTGACGTCGTCGAAGAAGATGTTCGGGCTCTTGCCGCCCAGCTCCAGCGTGACCGGCTTGATGTTCTCACTGGCGTACTGCATGATCAGCCGCCCGGTGGTGGTCTCGCCGGTGAACGCCACCTTCGCCACGCGCGACGAGGACGCCAGCGGCTTGCCCGCCTCGACGCCGAAGCCGTTCACCACGTTCACCACGCCCGGCGGCAGCAGGTCGCCGATCAGCGAGAGCAGGTAGTGGATCGAGGCGGGCGTCTGCTCGGCCGGCTTGAGCACCACCGCGTTGCCGGCGGCCAGCGCCGGGGCGAGCTTCCACACCGCCATGAGGATCGGGAAGTTCCACGGGATGATCTGCCCGACCACGCCCAGCGGCTCGTGGAAGTGGTAGGCCACGGTGTCGTCGTCGAGTTCGCCGAGCGAGCCCTCCTGCGCCCGGATCGCCCCGGCGAAGTAGCGGAAGTGGTCGATCGCGAGCGGGATGTCGGCGGCGAGCGTCTCCCGTACCGGCTTGCCGTTCTCCCATGTCTCGGCGATCGCGAGGGACTCCAGGTTGTCCTGCATCCGGTCGGCGATCCGGTTGAGGATCAGCGACCTTTCGGCGACCGACGTGCGGCCCCACGCGTCAGCCGCGCCGTGTGCCGCGTCGAGCGCCTTCTCCACGTCCTCGGCGGTCCCCCGGGCCACCTCGCAGAAGGTCTGCCCGGTCACCGGGGTCGGGTTCTCAAAGTACCTGCCACCGTGCGGCTTCACGTACTCGCCGCCGATGTAGTGGTCGTAGCGGGACTGCCAGTGGGTGGGGGCGTCGTAGCGCGTCACGGGTACCTCCGCCGTCCGTCTGGGTGGATGGCGGGCAGGCTAGTTGCCGGGACGTTGCAGGAACGTTGCGCGCGGCAGCGCGTACTCCTCGGCGAGCTGGCGGGCCCGCGCCACAGCGAGCGGCCGGCGGGGCGCGCCCGGCGGCAGCGAGCGGGCCAGGGCCTGCCAGGCGGCCAGGTCGTCGGCACCGGCTGCCGTCGCGGTCCAGGCCGCGAGCAGCCCCGGGTCGGCACCGGCCAGCACCGCGGCGCGCAGCTGGCCGTCGACCAGGCGGCGCAGTCGCGCGACTCCCGGCGCGTCCGACCGGGGCAGCAGGGGCCCGGGGTACGCGCGCAGCGCCGCCGCGGGATCGCCACGTTCCAGCAGTTCGGTGACGGTACGGAAGTCGGCGCGCACGGCCGGCCGCAGCCGGTACGGGCGGGAATCGAGCAGTTCCTCGCCGAGCACGCGGCGCAGCCGGGACAGTTCGGCGCGCAGCGTGACCGGCGGCCGCCTGTCGTCGTCGTACAGGTCGAGGCCGAGCTGTTCCCCGGTGCGCCCCTCGGGATGGCCGACCAGCAGCACCAGCAACTCGCTGTGCCGGCGGCCGAGCCGGATGCGCCGGCCCCCGACGCGCAGCTCCGCCTCGTCGCGGCCGAGCGTCGACACGTACGCCACGCCCGGCGCGGCGGGCGCGGCGCCGGCCAGGAACGCCTCGGCGGCCCGGGCGGTGGCCCGGACCAGAGCGAGGCTCTGCGGGTTGGCCAGATGGTCCCCGCCGGTGATGTCGACGGCACCCAGCAGGGCACCGGTGGCGGGGTCGTGGATCGGCGCGGCGGCGCAGGTCCAGCGCTGCACCGGCCGGACGAAGTGCTCGGTGGCGAAGATCTGCACACCGTGGTCGACGGCGAGGGCCGTGCCGGGGGCGTTCGTGCCGGCGTGCGCCTCGTCCCAGCGGGCGCCCGGTACGAAGTTCATCCGCTCGGCGTGCCGCAGCACCCCGGGGTGGCCCTCCACCCAGAGCAGCCGCCCGGCGGCGTCACAGACCGCCATCAGGTGCGCGCCGTCCTGCGCGATGCCGCCGAGCAGGTCGCGGAACAGCGGCATCACCCGGGCCAGCGGGTGGGTGGCGCGGTAACTCTCCAGCGCGTCGTCGGTGAGGTCGACCGGAGCGGTGGCCTCCGGGTCGAGCAGCGCGGACCGCTCCCAGGAGCGGGCCACCACCTCCCGGACCCGGCCGGAGGTGGTGCCGGCGGTGAGGAACGCCTCGTGGGCGGCACCGACCTGCGCGATCCGCTCCGCCGGATCCGCGCCGAACTCGAGGGCGAGCCACGGGTCAGCCATCGGCGACCTCCTCGCGCCCATGGTGACCCAGCTCACCACTGATCGCCAATGCGCGGCGGCGGGCAGTGGCGTCCGTTCCGGAGTGCCACGCTCGCGCTACGTTCCGTTGTCGTCCGCGAATCCGGGTGAACGGTCCGGCTCTCCCGTCCGTACCACGCGTCGAACGACGGCGACGACGGGAGAGAACGTGATGGTGCAGCGTAAGCACGTGCTGGCGGCCACTGTGGCGGTGACCGCCACGGTGGCGGTCTCGGTGGGCACCGGACTCGGTTTCGCGGACACCGCGCCGGCCGCGCGGTCGGTCTGCACCGGGTCGGTGACCTTCTCGGCCGAGGGCGGCCCACCGGCCGCGACCAGCGACCGGTTCCCGGCGGGCACCCGGTTGCGGGTGACGAACCTGGACAACCGCAAGGTGGCCACGGTGACCGTGACCGGGCCGTCCGGGAGCTGCGTGCTGCTCAACGCCGCCGCCATGGACCTGGTACGCGAGCCGGGCAAGAACGTCATCCGCCGCAACGTGGTGGAACGCCTCGACGGCGGCGGCGCCCCGGCACCGGGCGCGCAACCGGGTGAGACCCGCCCGGGCGCGGCGCAGCCGATCGGTGGCAGCGTCTGCTCCGGCGCGCTCACGTTCTTCGCCGGGGGCGGAGCACCGGCCGCCACCAGCGGCCAGTTCCCGCCCGGCACCCGGCTGCGGGTGACGAACCTGGACAACAGCAAGACCGTGACGGTGACCGTCACCGGACCGTCTGGTAGTTGCGTGCTGCTGAACACGGCGGCAATGGACGCCATCCGCGAGCCCGGCAAGAACCTGGTCCGGCGCAACACCGTCGAGCTGATCCGCTGATCTCCCGGGTGGAACACCATGGGCCGGTCCTGGGGGAGATCGGGCCCATGGTGCTCCACGTCCGGGGTCAGCCGAAGGTGGCCGCCAGGATGTCCAGGCCCCGGCCCAGCTCGTCGTCGGAGATGACGAGCGGAGGCAGGAACCGCAGTACGTTGCCGTAGGTACCGCAGGTCAGCGTGAGCAGCCCGGCCGCGTGGCAGGCCGCCGAGATCGCCGCCGTGGCGGCCGGGTCCGGGGTCAGCGTGCCGGGCCGCACGATCTCCACGGCCAGCATCGCCCCCCGGCCGCGTACCTCGGCCACCCGCGGGTCGCCGGCGGCGATCGCGTCCAGCCGCTCGCCCATCACCGCGCCGATCCGGCGCGCGGCGGCGGTCAGGTCCAGCTCCCGCATCGTCTCCATCGCCGCGAGCGCGGCGGCGCAGGCGATCGGGCTGCCGCCGTACGTGCCACCGAGGCCGCCGACGTGCACCGCGTCCATCAGGTCGGCACGGCCGGTCACCGCCGCCAGCGGCAACCCGCCCGCGATGCCCTTCGCCAGCGTCACCAGGTCCGGCTGCACGCCCTCGTGCGCACAGGCGAACCAGTCACCGGTGCGGCAGAAACCCGTCTGGATCTCGTCGGCGACGAACACCACCCCGGCCGCCGTCGCCCACTCGCGCAGCGCCGGCAGGAAACCCGGCGCGGGTACGACGAAACCGCCCTCGCCCTGAATCGGCTCGATCAGCAGCGCGGCCACGTTCTCCGCGCCCACCTGCTTCTCGATCATCTCGATCGACCGGGCCGCCGCGGTGGCGCCGTCCAGTCCGCCGTCGCGCAGCGGGTACGACATCGGCACCCGGTAGACCTCACCGGCGAACGGCCCGAACCGGTGCTTGTACGGCATGTTCTTCGCGGTCAGCGCCATGGTCAGGTTGGTCCGGCCGTGGTACGCGTGGTCGAACACCACCACCGCGGGCCGCCCGGTCGCGTGCCGGGCGATCTTCACCGCGTTCTCCACCGCCTCGGCACCGGAGTTGAACAACGCCGAGCGCTTCTCGAACCCGCCCGGGGTCAGCGCGTTGAGCTGCTCGCAGACCGCCACGTACGACTCGTACGGCGCGACCATGAAGCAGGTGTGGGTGAACCGTTCGACCTGGGCGCGTACCGCCTCGACCACGCGCGGCGCGGAGTTGCCCACGTTGGTGACGGCGATGCCGGCCGCGAAGTCGATCCACTCCCGGCCGTCCACGTCGGTGATCGTGCCGCCGCCCGCCCGGTCCACGTACGCGGGGATCGTGCTGCCCACGCCCCGCGCCACCGCCCCGACCCGGCGCTTGTGCAGCTCCTCGCTTGTCGCCACGGGGATCAGCCCTCGATGTTGTGCATGACGTGCTTGACCCGGGTGTAGTCCTCCAGGCTGTAGACCGACAGGTCCTTGCCGTGGCCGGAGTGCTTGAAGCCGCCGTGCGGCATCTCCGAGACGAACGGGATGTGCGTGTTCACCCAGACACAGCCGAAGTCCAGCCGTCGCGTCATCCGCATGGCCCGGCCGTGGTCGCGTGTCCACACCGACGCGGACAGGCCGTAGTCCACACCGTTCGCCCAGCGCACCGCCTCGTCCTCGTCGGAGAACCGCTGCACGGTGATGACCGGCCCGAACACCTCGTCCTGGATGATCTCGTCGGTCTGGCGTACGCCGGAGACCACAGTCGGGGCGTAGAAGAAGCCGCGCCCGCCGACCCGGGCACCGCCGGTGGTGACGTCCGCGTGGTCCGGCAGGCGGTCCACGAAGCCGCTCACCCGGGCGAGCTGGTTGGCGTTGTTCAGCGGGCCGTAGAGCACGTCGGCGTCGTCCGGCGCGCCGGTGCGGGTGTTGCGGGCCTGCTCGGTCAGCGCGGCCACGAAGTCCTCGTGGATGCCCGGACCGGTGAGCACCCGGGTCGCCGCCGTGCAGTCCTGGCCGGCGTTGAAGTAGCCGCCCACCGCGATCGCCTCGGCCGCCGCCGTCACGTCGGCGTCGTCGAAGATCACCACCGGGGCCTTGCCGCCCAGCTCCAGGTGGGTCCGCTTCAGGTCCGGCGCCGCCGCGGCGGCGACCTCCATGCCCGCCCGGGTCGAGCCGGTGATCGACACGAGCTGCGGCGTCGGGTGGGAGACCAGCGTACGGCCGGTGTCGCGGTCGCCGCAGACCACGTTGAACACACCCGGGGGCAGGTGCTCGGCGGCGATCTCGGCCAGCAGCAGCGTCGACACCGGTGTGGTGTCCGACGGCTTCAGCACCACCGCGTTGCCGGCCGCCAGCGCGGGGGCGATCTTCCAGACCGCCATCATCAGCGGGTAGTTCCAGGGCGTCACCTGGGCGCAGACGCCGATCGGCTCGCGCCGCACGTACGAGGTGTGCCCGGCCATGTACTCGCCGGCCGAGCGCCCCTCGAGGAGGCGGGCCGCCCCGGCGAAGAAGCGCAACTCGTCCACCGCGGGCGGCAGCTCCTCGTCGGTGGTGAGCTGCCGGGGCTTGCCCGTGTTGCGGACCTCCGCGTCGACCAGCTCGGCGGCCCGCGACTCCACCGCGTCGGCGAACTTCAGCAGCGCCCGCTGCCGCTCGGCCGGCGTGGTGTCCCGCCAGGTCTCGAACGCGGCGGAGGCGGCCTTCATCGCCGCGTCCACGTCCGCCGCTCCGGAGACCGGGGCCTGGGCGAAGACCTCGCCGGTGCACGGGTCGATCAGGTCGGCGTAGCCGCCGTCCACCGGGTCGACGTACTCGCCGTCGACGAAGTTGCGCAGCTGCTGCTGGTCGCTCATCAGAAGTCTCCGAGAGGGTGGCCGGGGAGAGGGTCAGCGGAGGTTATCGCAATCTGACTGCCATCTTGGCTACTAAATCCGAGGCAGACAAGGGTTTGAGCAACTGTTTCCGCGTGGGCGCCAGTGGTCTAGGCTGCCGGTCGTGGAGCCGAGAGCCTTCTACGTCGCCGGTCGCCCCGCCCACGGCGAGGACGAGCTGACAGTCACCCACCCGTACGACGGTCAGGCGGTGGGGCGTACCACGCTCGCCACGCCCGGCCAGGTCGAAGCCGCAGTCGCGGGCGCCGCCCGGGTGACGGCGGAGGCCGCGGCCCTGCCCGCACACGCCCGCGCGGCCGCCCTGGACCACGTCTCCCGCCGGCTCGCCGAGCGGGCCGACGAGGTCGCCGCGCTGATCACCGCCGAGAACGGCAAGCCGGTCAAGTGGGCCAAGGCCGAGGTGGGGCGCGCGATCTCCACCTTCCGCTGGGCGGCCGAGGAGGCCCGCCGCTTCTCCGGCGAGCTGCAACGGCTCGACACCGACCCGGCCGCCACCGGGCGGATCGCCCTGGTCCGGCGCGTGCCGCGCGGCCCGGTGCTCGGCATCACCCCGTTCAACTTCCCGCTCAACCTGGTCGCTCACAAGGTCGCCCCGGCGCTCGCCGTCGGCACCCCGATCGTGGTCAAGCCGGCACCGGCGACCCCGCTGACCGCGCTGCTGCTCGGCGAGATCCTGGCCGAGACCGACCTGCCCGAGGGCATGTTCTCGGTGCTGCCGCTGCCGAACGAACGCGCCGCCGAACTGGTCACCGACCCCAGGCTGCCGGTGGTGTCGTTCACCGGCTCCGGACCGGTCGGCGCGGCCATCCGCCGGGCCGCGCCGGACAAGCACGTCACGCTGGAACTCGGCGGCAACGCCGCGGTGGTGATCTGCGAGGACTGGGCGGCGGACGAGGACCTGACCTTCGCCGCGCACCGCATCGCCACGTTCTCCAACTACCAGGCCGGGCAGTCGTGCATCGCGGTGCAGCGGGTCTACGTGCACGAATGGCTCTACGACGGTTTCCTGCCCCGGCTCGTCGCGGCGGTGCAGGCGCTGCGCACCGGCGACCCGCGATCCGAACTGACCGACGTCGGCCCGCTGGTGTCGGTCGAGGCGGCGCAGCGCGTCGAGACCTGGGTCGACGAGGCGGTCGCCGCCGGTGCCACCATCGAGGCCGGCGGGCGGCGCGACGGCGCCACCTACCCGCCCACTGTGCTCAGCGGCGTGCCCGCCGACGCGAAGGTGTGCGCCGAGGAGGTGTTCGGGCCGGTGCTGGTGGTCGCCCCGGTCGCGGGCGACCGGGCCGCGTTCGCCGCCGTCAACGACTCCGCGTACGGGCTCCAGGCCGGCGTCTTCACCCACCGGCTCGACGTGGCGTTCGACGCCGCCGGGACGCTGGAGGTCGGCGGCGTCATCGTCGGGGACGTGCCGTCCTACCGGGCCGACCAGATGCCGTACGGCGGCACGAAGGGCTCCGGAGTCGGGCGGGAAGGGCTACGCAGCGCCATGGACGACTACACCGAGCCGCGGGTCACGGTGCTGACCGGCGTGGCCCTCTGAGCGCTCGCCCGCCGCTCACCAGGTGCCGTCGTCGCGCACCCGGGCGGGAGCGCGGCCGAGCAGCAGGGTGGTGAGGGCGGCGTCGATGTCGGCGCCGAGGAACCACTCGCCGGCCTGGTCGAGGGCGAAGATCCGGCCGTGCTCGTCGACGGCGAGGATGCTCTCCTGACGTTCGCTGCCGAGCGGGAACAGGCGGGCGCCCAGGACGGCGGCGAAGTCGGCGAGCGAGTCGGCGGTGTGCGCGGCCCGCAGCGGATTGGTGGTGAACCGGCTGATCCAGACCTGCTCCCCGGGCCCGCGCCGTCGACTCAGCACGGCCGGGAACGCGGTGAGCGCCGCCTCGGCGGCAGGGAAGGGCTCATGCCGGTGATGCTGCCCCGCGATCTCCTTCGTCTCGGTCATCGCACCCATCGCGAGCGCTTCGTTGAACATGCTGATCTGCCAGCCGCCGTCGATGAGGGCGTGGGCGACCTCGTCCGGGAAACGCCCAGGTTCGACGACCTCGCGCGGCTCCGGTCGCCATTCCTCGACGAAGGCCAGGTCGGACCACGGCAGCACCGCGAACCGCACCAGGAACCGGACACATGAGTCGCAGGGAAGATCTGCCTGCCCGCCCAGCGGATCGCCCGGCTCGCGACTGCGATACACCTCGATCCGGCCGGTGCCGAGCAGGTCGCGTACGTGCTCCATGGACAGCGGTGGCAGACCCTCGGCGGCGCGGCGGTGGTCGTGCTCGTACAGCGCGTCGGAAACGACGATCATCTCGGCGTGCCGCTCCCCGCCGCGTACGAGATGGCCCGCGGGTAGGTCATCCAGGTAGGAGTGCACCAGCGGGTGGTGGCGCACCTCGATGTCGCCCTTCGCGCCCTGCGCGACGTGCTGCCGGCCGTCGAGCGCGAGGTGCGCCGCCGCGCCGGGCGTGGGCAGGCGGGTCAGCTCACGCAGCAACTGGGCGGCCGGATCGACGGTACGCGGAGCGCGCGGCTCGGCCGGACGCCGCTGCCGGTACATCCGCTCGACCGCCGCAGCCGGCACTCGGGGCCAGGTGGACACCTCGCCGGTCTCCTTGTCGATCACAGTGGTCGGCAGATCGCCGGGTAGCGCCCGCGCTTCGGTGGACACGGTGGACTGCACCACGTAGCCCAGGTCGAACTCCTCGACCTCGGGCGTGCACGGAAAACCGAGGCGGTCGGAGTCGCGCCGGGCCCACACCGAGGCGATCTGCTCGGCCTGCTGTCGCTCGATCACCACCTGAAATTACCGGACCCCACGGATTTCGTGGCACCCGGTATGGTCGGGCCTACCCACGGTGACGGAAGGGGAGCGACGGTGGCCGAGAGTGCGGACCGGGATGCGAACCGTGCACTACGTGCGCGATTCGACGAGGTGTACGGTCAATACCAGCGCTTGCGGTCCGGCCTGGACGACCTCCAGACCAAGCTGGCGAAGTTGCGGGTCACCGAACGCTCCGACGACGGTCAGGTGACCGCCGTCGTCGGCGCGCGAGGCGAGCTGATCAGCGTCGAGGTGAGCCCGGCGGCATTCCACGACCGGGACGCCCGGGCGTTGAGCCGGAAGATCACCGAGACCGTGCTGCGCGCCTCCACTGCGGCGACCACCGCCACTCGCGAGCTGGTCTCCGACTATCTGCCGCCGGGCTCCCCATCGGTCGAGTTCCTGCGTACCCATGACTTCGGCGCGCTGCTCGGCCGATCCGACTCCGTGCTGGCCCGCGGCGAGTGACAGGTGGCCGGGGGAGAGATATGGCTGGACCCGGACCGGGCCCGCCGCGGCGGCGCCGACCTCGCGCTGTCGGGGCGGGCGGTGAGCGCGGCCCGGCGGGAGACGGGCGAGCCGATCGCCGCCGCGAGCGCCCAGCGGCCCTGGGGCCGGGACGACATCGGCGCCGCGTTCGACAAGCACTACCAGGGCTACGCCGAGACGCTGCTGCGCGCGTGGGAGCTTCTCGGCCGGTCGCTGGAGGGGCTCGGGTCGGACGTCGTCCGCTCGGTCACGGCCACCGTGGAGACGGACCTGAGCAGCGCCCGTGACCTCGGGAAGATCCCGCAGCAAGGGCACGACCCCCATCGGCCCCGGCGCTGACCACCGGAGGACCCGCGCGTGAGCATCCTGCCCAGCCCGATCCCGCATCCGCTCGACTTCTGCCCGTGGGATCTGCCCGGCTGGATCTACGAGGCGCTCGACTGGGTGGTCGGCGTCGAATGGCCGGAGGGCAACGAGCGTGCCGTCTGGGACCTGGCCGACCAGTGGTACGGCGTGGCCGGTGTCCTGACCCGTCCGCGCGACGACGCGGTCACCGCCGCCGGCGAGGTCAAGAGCGGGTACGGGGGAGTCGGCCTGGTCGCCGGTGCGTTCGACACGGCCTGGCACAAGCTCGCCGAAGGCGAGGACGCGCCGCTGCACGTCCTGGTCGCGGCCACCGACGAGCTGGCACGCCTGGTCGACTCCTGCGGCTGCGACATCGAGGGCGCGAAGATCGAAGCCTGGATCGAGCTGGGCATCCTGGTCATCGAGTTGCTGTCCCTGGCGGTCGTCACGGTGCTCACCCTGGGTGCCGCCTCGCCGGCGGCGGCCGCCGCGATCACCGCCACGCGGGTCGTGGTGCAGCAGATCTTCAAGCGGCTGGTGGCCCAACTCGCCCGCAAGGCGGCCAAGCAGGGCCTCAAGGAGACGGGCGAACGGGCCGCCAAGGAGGTGGCCAAGTCCGGTGCCCGCACGCTCGCTCGACGGGCCGCGATCGGTGGCCTGTTGGAGGCCGGCCAGGAGGCGGGCACCAGCCTCGGTACGCAGGCGTACCAGAACTCCACCGGCCGGCGGGACGGCCTCGACCTGACCGACGTGAGCACGTCGGCGCTCGGCGGATTCGCCGGCGGCGCGGTCGCACCGCTCGCCGGGCTGGGCCGGCACGCCAACGGCCGGTTCGCGGAGGTCGGCGAGCGGTTCGGGCGGGAGATGGCCGGGGAGACTCTCGCCGAGACCGCGGCGGGTCTGGCGACCGGCCAGGGTCCGTCACTGGAGGACCTGGCGCGCGCGGCGGCATCCGGTGCGACCGGCTCCGCCACCAATCAGGCGGACTCGGCGCTGCAACGCCGCCTCGACGGGCAACTGAGCGGACTGACGGTGTCGCCGGTCGGCCTGGATGTGCCGGTCGCCACCGATCCCGTCGGGCCGATCCCGGCCCAGCGGGCCGCCGAGCCGATCGTTCACAATGGCGGTGACTCGACGGCGGGGGCCGTTTCCACGCCACCTCCGCACGTCACGCCCCAGGCCGCGAGCCCGCACCCGCTCGCCGTGGACCTGCCTCACCAGGCGCCGGAGCCGACGCCGCCGATCGGCGATGCCGTCCCGCACGACACGGCGCGCCCGACAGTCACCACGAGCCCCACGTTGTCCTCGGTGATCACGGACGCGCCCGTCGCGACGTCCCCGTCGATCGCGCCCGGAGTCCACAACGGCGCAGGTTCGGTAGCGACGTCGATCGATCACCCTGCGCCGTCCGTAAACAATCCGATCCAGGCCGCAGCCGCACCGACGACATTGCCTGCACCGTCTGCCGACCACCCGCAGGTCGCGACGCCACCCACGACGGACCGCGCCGCCCCCATCAGCAATGGAGGTCAGGCAGGGCCGCCTCCGGTCGCACCGGTCAGCCCTCAGTCGGGGCCGCATCCGGGAGCGCCGGCCGTCGGACCCGAGCCCCGACCGGGGCCGAGTCCCCGTTTTCCGCTGCTGGAGTCCTTGGCTCCGCTTCGCGATCCCACCGACTCCCCGGGGCCCCAGCCTGGTCCGTTCGATGTCCAGTCACGGCCCCGTGAGACCGCCGAGCAGCGTGCCGCGCGGCTGAAAGCCGATCGGGAGGGCCTCGATCGGCGGCGCTACCAGGGCTACCTCCAGTCTCAACGTGCCCTGCACGAGGAGAACAGGCGACAGGCGCAGATCAAGGAGCTACGTGATCTCGCCGAACAGCATTACGAGGCGGCGCGATGGCTCCTCACGCAGGCACACGAGCTGCGCCGAACCGGGCGACACGACCTCGCTGACCGGCACGTGTGGGAGGGGCGGCGGCGAGAGCGCCTGCACTATCGAGCCGTCGACGAGGTGGAGGCAGTCCGTGCCGGCCAGCGTCTGCCGCGCGAGGTGATGGTCGAGGACGACCTCGACTTCTATCGCATCAACGACGACGTGGCGGACCTGGCCGTCGGAGCGGTGGAGACGGCCGACCACTCCGCGCTCACCGGCCACGGCCACCCCGAGCCGATCGACAGGTCCCGGCCCTACGGCCGCCGGGGAGGACTCCGGCCTCCGCTCGCGCTGCACCAGACCGACCTCGAACGGCAGATGCCCCGCAACCCTGACGGCAGCGTGACGCGTACCGCCGATCCCCGGCGCGGCGGCTGGTTCCGTCTCGCGAACGACGGCGGACCGGCGGCCGACGCCACCCGGGGAATCAACTGCCTCGACTGCACGCTGTCGCTGTTCGAAACCTGGGTGCACGGGCGGCCGCGCGTCGCTGCGCCGCGTACGTTCGACGGTTACCTGCACGGCGACGTGAACCGGCCGGTGGGTGGCGAGGCGGACGGGCCGCTGCGGGTCGAGCAGACGACCGGCGGCCGGTTCCAGAACCTCTGCCGGCCGGACCGGCCCGGTGTCACCGGCCGGGACCGGCAGCTGCTGGTGGACGGCGGTTACCGAGACCTGTACGCGCAGCTCGCGTCGGGCGGCCACGGCAGCTACGCGTTCCTCATCACCAGCTTCGAGGGCGGCGGCTCGCACGCGTGGGTGGCGCTGAACCAGGACGGCACGATCCTTTTCGTCGACCCGCAGACGGGCGACGTGGCGGACCGGCCGATCTACCACCACAGCGGCCGTCCAGCCCGCAGCAACGTGGTCGGCGTCGACGCTCTGGTGCTCGGCCCCGACGGCCGGCCGATGCCGCTCACCGGCCGCCCGCCCGGCACCTACAACGTCCTGCCCGAGCCGCTACCCCGTCCGGCGCCGCCACGGCCGCCGGCGCCGCCGCCGATCGCCGACGGCCACGTCCCGGACTTCAACCACGTCCACCTGCTCGGCGAGTCCACCACCTTCCACCGCCACGCCGACGGACCGATGCCGGGCAGCGCGCCGCCGGGCGAGCCGGAACCGGCCCGAGTACGCGAGGAACACCGGCAGGCGCACGCCGACCGGATCGCCGCCGGTCTCTACGTGCGCGACGCGCTCGCGCAGAGCGGGAACTTCGACGACGCCTTCGCCGCCGGCGTGACGCCGGTCGAGTTGGCGCAGCACGCCGACGTGCCGACGCTGCGGCGGCTCGTGCCCGGGCTGGACGAGAGTTCCGCCGCCGACCTCAACCGGTTGTTCGCCGATCCGCGCGTCCAGCGGATGCTCGACCAGAGCTGGGAGGCTCCGCCGCGACGGGAGGAGTTGCTGGCCGAGACGTTGGTGCGGCAGCTCGCGGAGCGGCCCGACCTGGTCCGGATGATCCTGGCGACGCCGGAACTCGCCAACTCGCTGACCGCCCGACCGCTGACCCTGCACCACCTGGCCAGCCACCAGCAGGCCATCGACGTACTCGGCGACATGACCGAAATAGCCGTCCGCGGGGTCGGTGCGGCCTTGTCGCATGAACCATTGGCGCCTCAACCGACGCCCATCACTCACGAGCAGCGTCGACTCGTAGAGTTGGTGGCGTCCCGCAGTCAGTCGAGACTGCAGCCTGGATTCGACGAGAGGCGCCGCCATGACGATATATACCGTCTCGCATACGTTGACCGGTTGTATGTGGATGCGGCGGTCGCCCAACAGGAGTTGAACGCGCTTGCCGTCAAGCTGGCCGGCCGCGACGGCATTCCCGGCTGGAGAACCGAGCCGAAGAGTCGAGACCGTGTCCTCGACAAGCTCGAGGGCGAGTACGGGAACGACGCCTCCGAACTCAAGGACTTGGCCGGAGCCAAGGTGCAGTTCGACAGTCTCGATGCGATCTACCAGGCACTCGGCCGTCTAGCAGCGGCTCCAGAGGTCGTGATTCTGCACATCAAGGACCGTTTCCTCGCGCCGCAAGCGAGCGGTTATCGGGACATTTTGCTGAACCTCCGGATGTCAAACGGTCACGTGGCAGAGCTTCGACTACAACTGGCGTCGCTAGATGACATCGCAGAGTGGGAGCATGCGTTGTACGAGGTGCGACGCGATCTGGAAGCGGTGTCTGAGATCGAAGGCAGGCCGTTGACCTGGAGCGAACGCGCCATACAGGACGGACTCCTTCGGAGGGCGCAGAGCGCCTACTGGAGCAAAGTACAAGAAATCCTGGGAGAGGGGCCACCGCGATGAGGCCGGAGGAGGGCTTGAGACTGCCGAAGTTCTTCGATTATTACCACTCGCCTCTGAAGCTCGTCGCCACGGCTGAGGGTGGCGTCGCAGGCTGGAGGCTCTCCAAGGACACGGGAGGGTGGCACGAGGCCAACAATCTCGTCGACAAGGTGCTCTTCGTCGGCGGTGACGAGATCAACGAGATTTCGCCAGCTGAATTCGTTCAACTCACTGAGCATGAGCGAGGTCGGTACCTGAGCGGCGACGGGCCGATCTTCGCTCTTTACGAAACCGTCCGTGCGATCGAGGACACCCTCCGAGCGGATCGTCGATACCCGACGCCCGAGGAGCAGGCCTTGATCCGGGGTGTCCGGCGGCGGACCTTCGTGATGTTCGAGGAGCAGCTCCAGCAGGCCGGCGACCCCGCAGCCGACCCCACCATCGCCTCCTGAGAAGCGCCCGGACCGTCATGCCCTCCCCGCAAGACTCACCCGTGCCCTATGTGCCGCCCGCGGACGTGGCGGAGGCGCGACGCGTACAGGAGGAGTTGCGGTCCCGGGTGGACCTGGTCGGGCCCGGTCCCGCCGCGCCCGCGGCGGTGGCCGGGCTGGACGTGGCGTACGGGCAGGACGGTGACCTGCTCGCGGCGGCCGTCACGGTCCTGGACGCGGCCACCCTCGACGTGGTCGACGAGGCGGTGTGCGTGGGGCGGCCCGCCTTCCCGTACGTGCCGGGGCTGTTCGCGTTCCGCGAGATGCCGGCGTTGCTGGCGGCGCTGGACCGGCTCACCACCCGTCCTGAGCTGCTGGTCTGCGACGGGCACGGGCTGGCGCATCCGCGCCGGTTCGGGCTGGCCTGTCACCTGGGCCTGGTGACCGGGCTGCCCACGATCGGGGTGGGCAAGACGCCGCTCGTCGGCACGTGGACCGGGCCCGGCCCGGCCCGGGGTGACAGCGCCGACCTGCGTGACAGGGGCGAGCTGGTCGGGCGGGTGCTGCGGACCCAGGACGGTGTCCGGCCGGTCTTCGTGAGCGTCGGGCACCGGATGGGGTTGGGCGACGCGGTGGACCGGGTACTGGCACTGACGCCCCGGTACCGGCTGCCGGAGACCACCCGGACGGCTGACCGGCTCTGCCGGCGGGCCCTCGCCGAGGCAGGCGCATCGGGCGGTTACCTGGGCGGGCGGTGATCGCGTGGCACGGCGCACATGTGGCGTGCTCGATGCGCGGGTGCCCCGAGGGGCCGGTAGTAACCTGACCGGCGGATCCGGTCCGGACGCAATGGTGAGGTGGAGATGTCGTTGAGGCGGCACGCGGCGCGGTGGGCCATGGTCGGCGCGTTGCTGGGTGGCCTGATCGCCGTCCCGGCGGCACCGGCGTCGGCGCGGGACGACCGGGTGGGACTGCGGTCGGCGAACAGCTTCACCGCCGGCGGTCCGCCGGGCACGGTGGCGGTCGAGGTGCGCAAGCGCACGGACGGCTGCGTGCAGTTGCGTACCGCTGTCGGGCTCCGGTTGGAGGGCCTGCGGGCGGATCAGGTGCGGGTGCAGGTGGCATCCGGGGGCCGATGGGTTCCGGTGCAGGTCTCCGGCGACGGCGGCGCCGTCGCCACCGCCACGGTCGCGCCGGTCGACCGGCCGCTGTGCAAGGGCAAGGGCGTCACCGTGCGCTACCAGGTGACCTTCCTGGCCGGCACCGTCGGCGGGAAGCTGGAGCTGGCCGGTGAGGCGAGCGCGGCGAACGGGGAGGTGCTCGGCCGGGCCGGTGGGTCGGCCCGGCTGGTGGGCGCCCCGCGCACCCCGAGTCCCAGCCCGTCCCGCAAGCCCTCGCCGACGCCCAGCGCGAGCGAGACCACGGCGGCCGAGGCGACCGACACGTCGCCGGTGGCCGCCGCCGTCGCCCCGCCCACCGCCGCGGCCGACGACTCGTCGTTCGGAGGTTCCATGATCATGTGGTTCGGTATCGGACTGGTGCTCGCCGGCGCCGCTCTCATCGTCCTGCTGCTGCGCCGCAACCGCGCCGACCGCACCGGCGACGGCCCGGACGCCGGCCCCCCGCCGGTCCCGCTGCCGCGCAGCACCACCACCTACCGCTCCGGCACGCCCGGACCGGCCCCCACGGTGTACGGGGGCGCGACGCCGCCCCGCCCGCCCGGCAACGTGTACGGCGCGCCCGCGCCCGCCCCGGCGTCACCGCCCCCGGCGGGTGGGGACGCGACGAGCGTGTTGCCCCGCTTGCCGGACTGAGCCGGAACCCGACCCGCTCCCGGGGTTACCGTGACGGTGGGTGTTCGCACCGTTGCCCGACGGTTGTCACCCGTCCGGGCGGAGGACGGAACACCGGGGCCGAACGGGGCCCGGTGCCGGGGCCGCCCGGCCGATAAGATCGCGTGCGCCGACCGGCACCGCCGGCCGGTGAGACCGCATACGTGGAAGGAGCCGCGCCGTGGCCCTGGACCCGCAGTTGCTCGACATCCTCGCCTGCCCGGACACGCACCACGCCCCGCTCGACTACGACGCGCAGGCGCAGACGCTCACCTGCGCCGAGTGCGGTCGCATCTTCGAGGTCCGGGACGACGTTCCGGTGCTCCTGCTGGACGAGGCGCGCGGTGGACCCGCCGCCGACGAGGCGCGGGGCGGGTCGTCGCGGTGATGGAGGGTACGGCCGGGGTCAGCGGCCACCGGCACGCCGACGAGGCTCTGCTGGACGACGCGGCGCAGCTCTCCGAGCGGGATCCGGGCGGCATGCTCCGGTTCACCGCGTCCGCGGGCGCCCAGGTGCGCGAGTCGGCGGCGCTGACCGCCGAGGCGAACCTGTCGGTGCTCGCCGACGACGGGCGACCCCGCGCAGTGGTCATCGCCGGCATCGGCACCGCCGGGCGTACCGGTGACGTGCTGGCGACAGTCGCCGGGCCGCGCTGCCCGGTGCCGGTCATCCCGCACCGCAGCGCCGGCGTGCCGGGCTGGGTGGGCGCGGCGGACGTGGTCATCGCGGTGAGCGCGTCCGGCCGCAGCCCGGAGGCGCTGGGCGCGGCCGAGGCGGCGCACCGGCGCGGTGCCCGGCTGGTCGCGGTCGGCGCGCCCGACTCGCAGCTCCAGTCGGTGGCCGAGCGGGCCCGCGCGCCGTTCATCCCGGTACCCCGGCGCGCGCCGGCCCGGGCCAGCCTCTGGGCGCTCACCGTGCCGGTTCTGCTGGCCGCCCGTGCCCTCGGGCTCGTGAAGGTCAACGAGGCGGATCTGGCGGAGACGGCGGCCCGGCTGGACGCCGACGCCGATCGATGCCGGCCGACCGCCGAGTCCTTCGTCAACCCGGCGAAGTCGCTGGCCCTGGGCCTGGCCGGTTCGATCCCGATCGTGTGGGGCTCGTCCCCGCTGGCCACCGTGGCCGCCCGGCGGTTCGGCGACACGCTGTCCGCCAACGCCCGCTACCCGGTGGTCGCCGGTGCGCTGGGCGAGGCGGGTCGGGGCCGCGTCGGGCTGCTCGACGGGGTGTTCGGTGGCCTGGCCGAGGGCCAGCGGGACATCTTCGCCGACCCGGGCGACGACGAGTCCGACGGCACCCGGCTGCGGCTGGTGCTGCTGCGCGACGGCGGGCTCAACGCCGACGACGACACCGACGAGCCGCTGGCGGTCGAGGAGCGCCGCGCGGACGCGGTGCAGACGCTCGCCGAGCGGCGGGGGGTGCGCTGCGACGTGGTGACCGCCGAGGGCGGCTCCGCGCTGGAGCGGCTCGCGTCGCTGGTCGCGGTCCCCGACTTCGCCTCGATCTACCTGGCCCTGGCACACGGGCTGGATCCGATGGCGGTACCGGCCATCACGGAGATGAAGGAGCTGGCGAACCAGTGAGCGCACGGGGCATCGAGCGAGGCGGGGAATGAGCGCGAACGGGGGCACGAAGGCGATCGTCGCCGCGCTGGCGGCGAACCTCGGCATCGCCGTCACCAAGTTCATCGCGTTCGCCCTCACCGGCTCGTCGTCGATGCTCGCCGAGTCGATCCACTCGGTGGCCGACTCGGGCAACCAGGGCCTGCTGCTGCTCGGCGGCCGGCGGGCCAAGCGGCAGGCCACGCCGCAGCACCCGTTCGGGTACGGCCGGGAGCGCTACATCTACGCGTTCATCGTGGCGATCGTGCTGTTCAGCCTCGGTGGCCTGTTCGCGCTCTACGAGGCGTACCACAAGGCGTCCGACCCGCACCCGATCGAGAGCTGGCAGTGGGTGCCGGTGGCGGTGCTGGTCGCGGCGATCGTGATGGAGAGCTTCTCCTTCCGTACCGCGATCAAGGAGTCCAACCTGGTCCGGGGCAACCAGACCTGGGTGCGGTTCATCCGCCGGGCCAAGGCCCCGGAACTGCCGGTGGTGCTGCTGGAGGACCTGGGCGCGCTCGTAGGTCTGGTCTTCGCGTTGTTCGGCGTCGGCATGACACTGATCACCGGCAACGGCCTGTGGGACGCGGCGGGCACCGCGATGATCGGCGTCCTGCTCGTGGTCATCGCGATCACGCTGGCGATCGAGACCAAGAGCCTGTTGCTCGGTGAGGGTGCCGAGCAGGGCGAGCTGACCAAGATCGAGCAGGCCGTGACGAGCGGCCCCGAGGTGGAGCGGATCATCCACATGAAGACGCTCTACCTCGGCCCGGAGGAGCTGATGGTGGCCGCGAAGATCGCGGTGCCGGCCTGGGAGACCGCCCAGGATCTGGCCCGCGACATCAACGCGGTCGAGGCGCGGATCCGCCGCGAGGTCCCCAGCGCCCGGGTGATCTATCTGGAGCCGGACATCTACTCGGCGGAGGCGGAGCGGGCGGGCACCGGGCAGGCGGCGGACACCGCCGTGCGGGAGGCCGCGACCACCGGCGAGGCGCATCCGGCCGGCGAGGTGGCCGGGCGACCCGGGAGCTGACTGATGGAGTTGTTGCAGGGCCGGATCCGGGACTACGCCTGGGGCTCGCGTACCGCGATCGCCGAGTTGCAGGGGCGGCCGGTGCCGAGCGACGGGCCGGAGGCGGAGCTGTGGCTGGGCGCCCACCCGGGCGCCCCGGCCACCGTGCAGCGCGACGGCCGGCCGGTCAGTCTCACCGAGCTGCTGGTGGCCGAGCCGGGCCACTGGTTGGGTGAGCGGCTGGTCGGCCGGTTCGGCGCCCGGCTGCCGTTCCTGCTGAAGGTGCTCGCCGCCGACACACCGCTGAGCCTCCAGGCGCATCCGGACGCCGAGCAGGCCCGCGCCGGGCACGCCGCCGACGTCGGACGGGTCAACTACGTCGACCCGTACCACAAGCCGGAGCTGCTGGTGGCGCTTTCGGAGTTCGAGGCGCTGTGCGGCTTCCGCGACCCGGGGGAGTCGGCGGCGGCGATCGCCGCGTTCGGCGTACCCGCGCTGGAGCCTGTGGTGGCGGCGTTGCGCGACGGGCCGGCGGGGCTGCGGGAGGCGGTACGCCTGCTGCTGAGCTGGCCCCGGGCGGAGCGGGCCGGGCTGGTGGCGGCCGTGCTGGCGGCGGCGGAGGCCGGGCCGGACTCGGCGGACGCCGGGCTGGTCCGCACGCTGGCGGCCGGCTACCCGGACGACCCGGGCGTGGTGGTGGCGTTGCTGCTGCACCACGTCCGGCTGGCGCCCGGCGAGGGTATCTGGATGCCGGCCGGGAACCTGCACGCCTACCTGCGTGGCACCGGCGTCGAGATCATGGCGGCCAGTGACAACGTGCTGCGCGGCGGGCTCACCGCGAAGCGGATCGACGTGGACGAGCTGCTGCGGGTGCTCCGGTTCGAGGTGCTGACCGAGCCGGTGCTGGGGCCGGAGCAGGTGGAGCCGGGTGTGCTGACCTGGCCGGTGCCGGTGGAGGACTTCGCACTGCACCGGGTCGAGGTGGCCGCCGGGTCGCCCGGGGTGCGGCTGACGCTGCCCGGGCCGCGGGTGGTGCTGTGCCGGTCCGGGAAGCTGTCAGTGGACGACGGTGTGGGCGTGGTGACGCTGGACGCGGGTCAGGCCGCGATCGGTGCGGCGGCCGGTGGCCCGTTGACGGTGGCCGGGGCGGGCGAGGCGTTCGTCGCCACTTGCGGCATGCACTGATCCGCGCAAGTCCGACTTTCCCGAAATAGCTTGACGGTCACGCTGGGTGGTGTGACTCTCTAGGTACGCAACGTTGTCGCGACGAAGGTCCGGTGACGTGCGGGGGAACCAAACCGGGGGGATGCGCGGGGCGGCCGGGCCGTGAGTGGAAAGTCCGCTCACCACCGACCGCCCCGTGCGCTGTCCGCCGACCGGCCGATTGCGCGGTCGGCCAACCGGGCACGGGTCGAGTGGCCCGCGAGCGTAAGGTGGAAGGCTGCGCACCACCATCGTTCGACAGGAGCTTCCATGACCAGCACCCTCCCGGCGGCCTCCAGCGGCGCGTCGTCGCAGGCCCGGCCGAGCACCCTCGCCGAGGGCGACTACAAGGTGGCGGATCTGTCGCTCGCCGCGTTCGGGCGCAAGGAGATCCGGCTCGCCGAGCACGAGATGCCCGGCCTGATGGCGATCCGGCGTGAGTTCGCCGAGGCCCAGCCGCTGGCCGGCGCCCGCATCACCGGTTCGCTGCACATGACCGTCCAGACCGCCGTCCTGATCGAGACCCTGGTCGCGCTCGGCGCGCAGGTCCGGTGGGCGTCCTGCAACATCTTCTCCACCCAGGACCACGCCGCCGCGGCGATCGTGGTCGGCCCCGAGGGCACCCCGGAGGCGCCGGCCGGCGTGCCGGTCTACGCCTGGAAGGGCGAGACCCTGCCGGAATACTGGTGGTGCACCGAAATGGCTCTGACGTGGCCCGACGGCTCAACTGGCGAGGCCGGCGGAGCCGGCGGTGGCCCGAACATGATCCTCGACGACGGCGGCGACGCCACCCTGCTCGTCCACAAGGGCGCCGAGTTCGAGAAGGCCGGCGTCGTGCCGCCGGTCGAGTCGGCCGACTCCGAGGAGTACGCGGTCATCCTCGAACTGCTGCACCGTTCGCTGGCCTCCGACGGTCAGCGGTGGACCCGGATCGCCGCCGGGATCAAGGGTGTGACCGAGGAGACCACCACCGGTGTGCACCGGCTCTACGAGATGCACCGCGCCGGCACGCTGCTCTTCCCGGCCATCAACGTCAACGACTCGGTGACCAAGAGCAAGTTCGACAACAAGTACGGCTGCCGCCACTCGCTCATCGACGGCATCAACCGCGCCACCGACGTGCTGATCGGCGGCAAGATGGCCGTGGTCATGGGCTACGGCGACGTGGGCAAGGGCTGTGCCGAGTCGCTGCGCGGCCAGGGTGCCCGGGTCGTGGTGACCGAGGTCGACCCGATCTGCGCGCTCCAGGCGGCGATGGACGGCTACCAGGTCGCCACGCTCGACGACGTGGTGGAGCAGGCCGACATCTTCATCACCGCGACCGGCTGCTTCGACGTCATCACCAACGAGCACATGGCCCGGATGAAGCACCAGGCCATCGTGGGCAACATCGGCCACTTCGACAACGAGATCGACATGGCCGGCCTGGCCAAGCGCAGCGACGTGACCCGGGAGAACATCAAGCCGCAGGTCGACGTGTGGCGCTTCGACGACGGCCACGCGATCATCGTGCTCTCCGAGGGCCGCCTGCTGAACCTGGGCAACGCCACCGGCCACCCGAGCTTCGTGATGTCGAACTCGTTCGCCAACCAGACGATCGCCCAGATCGAGCTGTTCACCAAGACCGACGAGTACCCGATCGGCGTCTACGTGCTGCCCAAGCACCTGGACGAGAAGGTCGCCCGGCTGCACCTGGACGCGCTCGGCGCGAAGCTGACCACGCTGACCAAGGAGCAGGCTGCCTACCTGGGCGTTTCCCCGGAGGGCCCGTTCAAGTCGGACCACTACCGCTACTGAGTCCCACGCTTCCGGAAGGGACCGGGGTCGGCCGCCGCGCGGCCGTCCCCGGTCCCTTTTCGCGTACGCGCCGCCGCGCACTGGTGGGGGCGGGGGCTGTTCGGCTGAGCCCGGCTCAGCGGCGTACCGGATCGGCGCCCGGGTCCGGCACGGCGGACCGCAACCGGCCGGTGGCCGGTGCGGCGGGACGAAGGGTGGCCGGCGCGGCGGCGTGCGGCACGGCGGCCGGGGGCGGGACCAGCTCCGGCCAGAGCGCGGCGGTGACCGCCCGGGCGCGGCCCAGCCGGCGCGCGGCCCGGCGCCCCCGCTCGGCCAGCACGGCGGACAGGTAGACCCAGTCCGGCGCGGACCACGGTGGAGGCGGCGAGGTGACCGCCGCGACCTCCACCCACAACGCCCGGCCCAGCCGGGAACGGTCCGGCTCGGCGAGCTGGGGCAGCCGATCCAGGTACTGGCGGGCGGCCAGCGCCAGCCCGTCGTCGAACCGGGTCAGGTCGAGCGTGGCCGCCCAGGCCAGCAGCGGCAGCGGAGCCGGCGGCAGCGGCCGCCACAGCGCGGCGCCGCGGCTGTGCACCACGAGCGTGCCGGCGACCAGATCGCCCAGGCGCCGGCCACGCGGATCGGTGAGCATCACCGTGACGCTCGCGAACCAGCTCAGCAGCGGCAGCACCAGCCCGGGCCACTCCACCGCGACACCCACGAGCGCCCGGGTCAGCGACTGGCCGACACCCACCGGCCCGCCGTCGGCCCGCACCACCCGCAGCCCCACGACCAGTTTGCCCACCGTCCGGCCACCGGCGAAGCGTTCCATCGCCACCGGATAACCGAGCAGGACCAGCACCAGCAGCACGATCTGGAGCGCGCGGGCCAGCGCGGCGTCGAGGACGTCGCCCAGCAGGGCGAGCGCCACCATCGCCAGGACCGCGCCGAGCAGCAGGAACAGCACGAGCTGGATCACCGCGTCGATCAGCAGGGCGAGCACCCGGGAGCCCAGCCGGGCCACCCGGACGTCCAGCTCCACCGCCTCGCCGCTGACCAGACCGGCGTCGGCCCAACGGGGCGGTGGGGTAGGTTGCGCGCGCACCCCGACAGTGAACACCATGGACGCCGAACGGGGGAGGATGAGTGGATCTCGACGCGTACGTGGCCGAGCACGGCGCCGAATGGCGGCGGCTGGAACACCTGACCGGCCGGCGTCGCCTCGACGCGGCCGAGGTCGACGAACTGGTGGCGCTCTACCAGCGCAGCGCCACGCATCTCTCCGCGCTGCGCGCCCGGGCACCCGAGCCGGCGCTGGTGAACCGCCTGTCCCACCTGGTCCTCGCGGCCCGCGCCCGGGTCACCGGCCGCCCCCGGCCGTCCTGGGCGGCGGTGGGCCGGTTCCTGGCCGCCGACCTGCCCGCCGCCCTCTACCGGGCCTGGCCCTGGTGGTGCGGCGTGGCCACGACGTTCAGCGGCCTGACCGCCTTCCTCATCTGGTTCGTCGCCGGCAACCCGGACACCGCCGCCGCGTTCGTCGGCCCCGAGGCGGCGCGGCAACTCGTGGACTCCGGTTTCGCCGGCTACTACACCGAGTTCGCCGCGCCCACGTTCGCCTTCCACCTGTGGACGCACAACGCCTGGCTGGCCGCCCAGTGCCTGGCCGCCGGCGTGCTCGTGGTGCCGGTGCTCTGGCTGCTGTGGCAGAACGCGCTCAACATCGGCGTGGTCGGCGGCGTGATGATCTCCTACGGCCGGGCGGACGTCTTCTTCGGCCTGATCACGCCGCACGGGCTGCTGGAGCTGACCGGCATCTTCGTCGCCGCCGGGGTCGGACTGCGGACCGCCTGGGCCTGGATCGCCCCGCCCGCGCACCTCGGGCGGGGCCGGGCGCTCGCCGAGGCGGGACGGCTCGCCGTCGTGGTCGCGGCCGGTCTGGTCGGCATCTTCGCGGTCTCCGCGCTGATCGAGGCGTTCGTGACCCCGGCGCCCGTGCCGGTCCCGCTGCGGGTGGCCGCCGGCGCCGCGGTGTGGCTGGCGTTCCTGGCGTACGCGCTGGTGCTGGGCCGGCGAGCGGTCAGAGCCGACCGAGGGACTTGAGCCGCAGATAGGTGTCGGCCACGGCCGGGGCCAGCCGGTGCCCCGGAACGTCCACCACTGTCACGCCGTAGCGCGACAGCGCGGCGCGTACCCGGTCCCGCTCGGCCAGCGCCCGCCACGCCGACGCGGCCGCGTACGGGTCGTCCGGGCCGGCCGGGGTGGCGGTGGCGAGCCGGTTCAGCACCGGGTCGCCGGCCGCGGCCAGCACCACCCGGTGCCGGGTCGCCAGCCGGGGCAGCACCGGCAGCAGCCCGTCGCCGATCGCGCCCGCCTCCAGAGCGGTGAACAGCACCACCAGGCTGCGCTGCCGCTCCCGGCGCAGCACCTCGGCGGCGATCAGCTCGAAGTCGGTCTCGGCCAGCGCGGGCTGCAACGGCGCCACCGCGTCGACCAGCCGGGCGAGCAGCGCCGGACGACCACTGCCGGTCACCCGGGCCCGGATCTCGGTGTCCGCCGCAAGCAGGTCCACCCGGTCACCGGCACGGGCGGCGAGCGCGGTGAGCAGCAGCGCCGCGTCGATGGCGGTGTCCAGCCGGGGCTCGTCGCCGAGGCGCACCGCGGACGTGCGGCCGGTGTCCAGGACACAGACCAGCCGCCGGTCCCGCTCCGGGCGCCAGGTGCGCACCAGCACGTCGGCGCGGCGGGCGCTGCCCCGCCAGTCGATCGAACGGACGTCGTCGCCCACCGCGTACTCGCGCAGCGTGTCGAACTCGGTACCGTGACCGCGCCCCCGGGTCACCTGGACGCCGTCGATGACCCGCAGCCGGGCCAGCTTCTCCGGTAGGTGTCGGCGGGAGTCGAAGCGCGGCAGCACACGCAGCGTCCACCGTGGCGTGGCGGGTGCTCCGGCGCGTTGCCGGGCGCCCAGGCGCATCGGCCCCAGCGAGCGTACGGTCAGCTCCACCGCCGGCCGGTCGCCGCGCCGGGTCGGGGTGAGCCGGACCGGCAGTGTGGCGGTGCCACCGGGCGGCACGGTGAGCAGGCGGTCCGGCGGCACGTCGGGGTGCGCCCCAGCCGATGGCACCCAGGCGTCGCGTACCTGGGCGCGGAGCGTGCGATCGGTGGGGTTGGCCAGGTGCAGCGTGACGGTGGCGGTGCCGCCGAGGCGGACCGTCCGCTCCCCGGACCGGGTCACCGTGAGCGCGTCCGGCGGGACCGCCATCGTCCGGTCGAGCAGCACCAGCAGCAGCACCGCCGCGGTCAGCACGGCGACGCCGAGGAACGGCGCCGGCCAGGCCGGCAGGGTCAGCGCGCCCGCGCCGAGCAGCAGACCCGCCCGCCAGGTCATCGCGGCGTCGGCACGGTGGCCAGCACCGAGTCCAGCACGGCGTCGGCAGTCACGCCCTCCAGCTCCGCCTCCGGACGCGGGCGCAGCCGGTGCCGCAGCGTGGGCCGGGCGACCGCCTTGACGTCGTCCGGGGTGACGTGGTCGCGACCGGCCAGCCAGGACCACGCCTTGGCGGCGTTCAGCAGCGCGGTGGCGCCCCGGGGGGACGCGCCCAGCTCCAGCGCCGGGGCGGACCGGGTGCCCCGGCACAGGTCCACGATGTAGCCGAGCACCGGCTCGGCCACGTGCACCATCCGCACCTCGGCCCGGGCGGCCGCCAGGTCCGACGCGTCGGCCACCGGGCGTACGCCCGCGGCACGCAGGTCGCGCGGGTCGAAGCCGGCGTGGTGCGCGCGCAGGACGCCCAGCTCCGCCTCGCGCTCCGGCAGCGGCACGGTCAGCTTGAGCAGGAAGCGGTCGAGCTGCGCCTCGGGCAGCGGGTAGGTGCCCTCGTACTCGACCGGATTCTGGGTGGCCACGACGATGAACGGATCGGGCAGCGGGCGGCGCTCGCCGTCGACGGAGACCTGCCGCTCCTCCATCACCTCCAGCAGCGCCGACTGCGTCTTGGGCGGGGTGCGGTTGATCTCGTCGGCGAGCAGCAGGTTGGTGAAGACCGGCCCCTCCCGGAAGGTGAACGCGGCGGTGCGCTGGTCGAAGATCAGCGAGCCGGTGACGTCGCCGGGCATCAGGTCGGGGGTGAACTGCACCCGCTTGGCGTCCAGGTCGAGCGCGGCGGCAAGCGTCCGGACCAGCAGCGTCTTGGCCACCCCCGGTACGCCCTCCAGCAGCACGTGCCCCCGGCAGAGCAACGCGATCACCAGGCCGGTGACCACGGCGTCCTGCCCGACGACGGCCTTTGCCACCTCGGCGCGCAGCCGGTGCAGGGCGGCGCGGGCGCCGGACGGGGCGGTGGTCGTGACGGGTCCGGTCACCGGAGGTCTCCTTCGCTCGGATGCGGGGCCAGGGTACGGGTCAGGGCGTCCAGTTCGCGGGCCAGCTCCAGCAGCTCGCGGTCCTTCTCCGGGGCGGGGCCGTAGAGCAGGTCGGCCACCCGGTCCGGGTCGGTGCCGGCGCGCTCGGCGACCCGGGCGGCCACCTCGTCGTCGGGCGTGTCAGGGGGCAGGTTGAGCCGGGTCGTCAGCCGGTCCAGCGCGGCGGCGCGCAGCGTCCCGGCCACGGTGTCCCGGGCGCCCGCCCGGCGGTAGAGCCGCGCCCGGCCGCGCACCGTCTCGGCCGACCGGACGGTCACCGGCAGCGGCTCCGACACCGGCGGCCCGAGCCGGCGCGCCCGCCACAGCACCACGAGCAGGCCGGCCAGGGCGAGCTGCACCAGAAGGGCCCAGAACCACTGCGGGAAGGCACCCCAGAGCGGGTTCTCCCGCGGCGGGTCGGCGGCCTCGGGCGGGTCGGGCCGATCCGCCCTGCCGCTCCCGGCCGGGGCGGGTTCTCCGGTGACCGGTTCCGGGGACCAGCTCGGCCCGGTCGGGGCCGGCGCCGGCTCGGGCAGGTCGAGCCAGACCAGCGGGCGCTCGCCGCCGAGCAGGCCGGTCGCGAGCGCCTCGTTGCCCCACTCGCCGATCCGGTCGTTGCGGAACGGGTCGCTGGCGCCGGCCAGCACCACCTCGACCCGGCCGGGGACGCGCAGCAGCGCGCCGCCGTAGCAGCTGTCCACCTCGGCCGGTCCGGCGTACCGCTGGAGGTCGATCGCGGCCGGGCCGGCCCGGACCGCCTCGGGCAGCCGGCACGGCGTGCCGCCGGCGTCAGGGGGCACCGCGCGGGCGGCCCAGCGTCCGCCGGCCGGTTCGACCGGGGCATCCAGTTCGGCGAGCACCCGCCGGGACGGCTCGACCAGTACCAACCGGCTTCCCGGCGGCAGGGTGGTGAGGTCGTCGAGCAGGTCCGGGTGCACCAGAGCGGGCGCGGGCACGAACAGCGTGCTCGGCTCCGCCCGGGCGGTACGCAGCGCCGCCTCGAACGCCGTCTCCCGGCGCAGCGGGACGCCCTGCGTCCGCAGGGCGTCGGCGAGCCGGCTCGCGCCGTCGTCGTCGGTGGCGACCGGGGACAGGAACCCGGGCTCGTCCGCGTCGGGCCGGTCGACCGCGCGCAGCACGAACGTGGTCACGAGCAGCAGCACGGCAAGCCCGAGCGGGACGAGCAGCCGGTACCGTCGCCGGCGCGGCGCCGACGTGGCCGACGTCGCGGTCTCCGGTACGACGGTGGCGGTCACCGCGGCTCCTCCCCGGTCAGCTCGCGACTCAGGTCGGTGGCGAGTTCACGCATCCGCCGGTCGTGCTCGGCGGTCGCGGGGCGCTGCGCGTACCAGAGGTCGGAGAAGATCGCCCCGGCCGCGTGCAGCGTCGGCCGGACCTGCGGCCGGGTGCGGGCCGCCGCCTCGGTCAGCTCGACGACGGTGAGCCCGGGGCGGGGCTCCACGACGTGCCGGACGACCAGGAGCCGGACCATGTCGCGCAGCCGTTCCCGGACCGCCTCGGCGTACCGGCCCTCGGCCGCCAGCCGGTCGGCCGGCCCGAGCCCGGCCGCCGCCGGTTCCGGTAGCCGGGGCGCGGGCAGGCGCACGGGCGGCGGATCGGTGCGCGGCCGACGGGCACGCCGCCGGAGCCGGGGCAGCCGGAACCGGGGCAGCCGGGGGCGCCGCCACCGGGGAAGACCGAGCCGGGGCAACCGGCGGGGTATCCAGGCGGGGAAGAAATACCAGCCCAGTGCCACCAGCAGCGCGACCGCCAGCAGGATCAGCGCGGCCAGCGGCAGCGGCACCACGTCACCGAGGGCCGCGACCGTCTCGGTCCACCACCGGCTCACCGGTGCGCCGCCAGCAGGGCCGGCTCGGGCACACCGGCCGGCGCGCGGGAGAGCCGGATGTCCAGCCCTTCGGTGCGGATCCGGGCCTCCAGGTGCAGCACCGCGTCCAGGCAGGCGAGCGCCGGGTACGCCAGCGCGTTCACCGCGGTGAACGCGACGGTCGTCACCGGCAGCGCCCAGGCGGAGACGTCGAACAGGCCCAGCATGGTGAGGCCGTGGTAGGCACCCAGCCCGATGCCGAGCCGGATCAGCCACCAGCCCAGGTAGCCCAGCAGGCGGATCGCGGCGGCCCGCGCGCTGAGCCGGCCGGCCAGGCGTACCGCCCGCCCGGGCGCCAGGTGCGCGGGCACCCCGTCCAGCACGAGCACCGGGACCACCAGGCCGAGCAGCGCGTACGCCGGGAACCAGCCCGGCCCGGTCAGCCCGGCGGCGGTGACGGTCAGCCCGACCAGCACGGCAGCCGGCAGTGCCACGCCGAGCCGGGCGCCGCGCAGCAGCTCCGACGGTGCGGGGCGGCGCCCCAGCAGCGCCGCTCCGGCACCGCGCGCGGCCGGGGCGCCGAGCAGCGCGATGATCGCGGCCTCGGTGCCCGCGCCGGCGGCCAGCAGCAGCCAGTACTCGGGCAGGGTGTCGCCGAACTCCGCCGGCCACCAGGCCAGCGGCCCGGCCCCGGCGAGCGTGCGCAGCGGGTGGAGCACCGCCTGCTCGGCGAGGGCCAGCAGCAGGGCGAGCGGGACGAGCACCCGAGCCTGGTCGCGCAGCAGCAGCACGGCCGCGTCGAGCAGCTCGCCGACGGTCAGCGGACGGCGCGGCAGCACCGCGGTCGGGCCGGCGTCGGGCACGCGTACTCCTGGGCGGGGCGAGCGGAGGTGGCGGGCGGGGCGGCGCCCGGGGGATCATGGTTGCACGGCGGGTCCGCATCCGGTGGACCCGTCCCGGCGCGCCACGCTGGGCGGCCACGCCGACTGCTGTGGTGCACGGGGCCGCTCGGCGCTACGGTGCCGTGGAGACGCCGAACACTCCAGACGAACGGGGATGGAACGATAAACCCCATGAGAGCCCGGGTACTCGTGGTCGACGACGACCCCGCCCTCGCCGAGATGCTCGGCATCGTGCTGCGCAGCGAGGGCTTCGTGCCGTCCTTCGTCGCGGACGGCGAACGGGCGCTGGCCGCGTTCCGCGACAACCGACCCGACATCGTCCTGCTCGACCTGATGCTGCCGGGCATGAGCGGCATCGACGTGGCCCGCGCCATCCGGGGCGAGTCAGGCGTGCCGATCGTGATGCTGACCGCCAAGAGCGACACCGTCGACGTGGTGCTCGGGCTGGAGTCCGGCGCCGACGACTACGTGGTCAAGCCGTTCAAGCCCAAGGAGCTGGTGGCCCGGATGCGGGCCCGGCTGCGCCGGGGTGAGGACGTGGCGCCGGAGATGCTGACCATCGGCCCGCCCGGCAACCAGATCACCATCGACGTGCCGGCCCACACGGTCAGCCGCGACGGCGAGGAGGTGAAGCTGACGCCGCTGGAGTTCGACCTGCTGGTCGCGCTCGCCCGCAAGCCGCGTCAGGTCTTCACCCGCGAGGTGCTGCTGGAGCAGGTCTGGGGCTACCGCCACGCGGCGGACACCCGCCTGGTCAACGTGCACGTGCAGCGGCTGCGCGCCAAGATCGAGCCGGATCCGGAGCGACCCGAAATCATCCTCACCGTGCGGGGCGTGGGCTACAAGGCGGGGACCGGATAGCCTGGTCAGCACTGTGGTGACCACCCCGCTGCCCGACCCGCCGACCGCCGCGCCCCGCCGGCTCCACGCCGTGCGGGCGCTCTGGCTCGCCCTGACCGGCCGGATCGCCCGGCTGGTGGCCGCGGTGCACCAGGCGTGGCGGCGGTCACTCCAGGTCCGTGTGGTCACCATCACGCTGGTGGCGTCGAGCCTGCTGGTGGGCGGTTTCGCATACCTGATCGCTGACAAGATCACGAGCATCCTGCTGGAGAACGCCGAGACCGACGTGCGGCTGCGCCTGAGCAACGGCAGCGAGTACGCGGCCAAGCAGTTCAACCTCTACAGCCAGCCGCAGGAGGCGCAGCTCCAGAACACCATCGACGGCACTGTGAACTACCTGGCCGGCGGAGACCCCACCCAGACCAGCGGCGTGGTGGTGGCGATCACCGCCGACAACTTCGCCGAGTTCATCGAGCCGCGTACCACGCCCGACGTGCCGGTGGGCGCGGTGATCGGCGACGAGCTGCGGGCCGCCGTCGCCTCCGGCAAGGTCGCGCACCAGATCCGCACCGGCTCGCTCGGCGGCGAACGGACGAAATACCTGGTCTACGGTTCCCCGGTGCCCACCAAGTTCGGGCAGGTCGAGCTCTACTACCTCGTACCCCTGGCCCGGCAGGACGCGACGGCGGCCGACGCCCGGGCCACGGTGGTCGCCACCGGCGTCGCGCTGGTGCTGCTGCTCGGCCTGCTGGCCGCACTGGTCACCCGCCTGGTGGTGACGCCGGTACGGGTGGCCGCGCGCACCGCGCAGCGGCTCTCCGCCGGCCTGCTCGACCAGCGCATGGTGGTCTCCGGCGAGGACGACCTGGCCCTGCTGGCCGCCTCGTTCAACCAGATGGCGACGAACCTGCAACGGCAGATCCTCCGGCTGGAGGAGATGTCCCGGCTGCAACGCCGGTTCACCTCCGACGTCTCGCACGAGCTGCGGACACCGCTGACCACGGTACGGATGGCCGCGGACCTCATTTTCGCCGAGCGCGACGAGTTCGATCCCGCGGTGGCCAGGAGTGCCGAGCTGCTCCAGGCCGAGCTGGACCGGTTCGAGGAGCTGCTCACCGACCTGCTGGAGATCAGCCGGTTCGACGCCGGCTTCGCGGTGCTGGACAGCGAGCCGACCGACCTGGTGCCGGTGGTGCACCGGGTGACCGAGCGGCTGGCCGGGCTGGCGGAGCGGGTGGGGGTGACCATCGAGCTGGACGTGCCGGCCACTCCGGTGATCGCCGAGGTCGACCCGCGCCGCGTCGAGCGGGTGCTGCGCAACCTGGTCGGCAACGCGGTCGAGCACGGCGAGGCCAAGCCGGTACGGATCACCCTGGGCCAGGACCAGAGCGCGGTGGCGATCACCGTGCGGGACCACGGCGTCGGCCTCAAGCCGGGGGAGGAGAAGCTGGTGTTCAACCGCTTCTGGCGGGCCGACCCGTCGCGCGCGCGGCAGACCGGTGGCACCGGGCTGGGCCTGTCGATCAGCCTGGAGGACGCCCGCCTGCACGGCGGCTGGTTGGAGGCGTGGGGCGCGCCGGGCCAGGGCGCCCAGTTCCGGCTCACCCTGCCGGCCCGGGCCGGGGACCGGCTCACCACCTCTCCGCTGCGGCTGGTGCCGGCCGACGCCACGGTGCCGTTCGGCGGCCCCCGCAACGGCGGGCTGCCCGCCATCGGTCCCGCCGGTGGCGTCGCGGCGCTGACCGCCGCCCCGGCCGACAGTGCCGGCAGTGCCGAGCACGCGGAGGCCCGGCCGTGAACCGCCGCGTCCTGGCCGTGCTGCTGACCGGCGTGCTGCTGCCGGGCGTGCTCGCCGGATGCGGCATCCCGGCGGAGACCGACGTGCAGGTGGACGGCTCGGTGCCGGCCGCCGAGTCCGGGGCGCTCAACGGCAGTCCGGCCCGGCCGCCCGAGCCGGACGACAGCAGCGAGCCGGTGCCGTTCATCGAGAACTACCTGCGGGCCGCCGCGGCCGGGGAACGCGACCAGGCGTACGACCGGGCCCGGAAGTTCCTCGCCGCGGAGGCCCGCGACCTGCTTCCGGGCAAGCCGCAGACCAGCGAGATCGAGCTGACGGTGGTGCGGTTGCGGGAGAAGCCGGAGAGCACGCCGCCCAACAACCAGGGCACCAGCACGGTGACGCTCAAGGTGCAGCAGGTGGGTGTGCTGCGGGCCGACGGCACGCTCGGACCGCCGGTGGCGAGCGAGACGCAGTACGTCTTCGAGCTGCGCCGGGCCGAGCCGACCGGCACCGGCCTGTTGATCACCGAGCTGCCGAACGTGCTGCTGGCCAGCGACTCGGCGGTGCGCGAGTATTTCCGGCCGCGCACCGTCTACTTCTGGAACACCGACCTGACCCGGCTGGTGCCGGACCAGCGTTATCTGCCCTCGTCGGCGCCGACCGAGCGCCGGATCACCGAGGTGATGAAGTGGCTGGCCGACCGCCCGTCGGACTGGCTGGCCCCCGGGGTGACCGGGCTGCCCGACGGCACCCAGCTGATCAACAACGCGACCGGCGCGGACGGCCACTGGGAGATCAACCTCAACATGCCGGGCGCCAACGAGCAGCGGCTGACCCGGCTCGGCACCCAGCTGGCGTGGTCCCTGTCGGACCTGGAGGGCCAGGTCGACCTGAAGATCCAGAACCAGAAGCGGCTCACCGTCGACCTGCGGCGCGAGCGCGTCTCCACCGCCGCCTATCCACGCGGCGGGGATCCGGTGCGGTTCGCCGTCTACGACGGCGCCGTCCGTCCCCTGGCGTTCGGCAACGAGTCGCGGGCCGCCGTGCCGCTGCCACCGGCGGAGAACCGCAACGTGGTCTCCGCGTCGCTCGCGCGCGCCGACGACCAGGTGCTCGCCGCGCTCGTGGTGACCGGGTCGGACAATCGCAGGCGGCTCAAGGTGGGCATCGGTCCGGAGCCGGTCGCGATGCTCAGCCCCGGCGACCGGACGTTCCGGGCGATGAGCCGTCCCACCTGGCTGCGGTCACTGGACGAGGCCCGCCCGGCCGGTGTGGTGGCCGCCGACGGCCGGCTCTACCGGTTCGACGGCGCGGGCCGGATGAGCGAGATCCCGCTGTCCGTTCCCGGGCCGGTGACCGCCGTGGCCGGTTCCCTCGACGGCCACCGGATCGCGCTGGCGTCCGGCGGCGCGGTCTTCGTCGCCGCGGTGAGCGTCGACGGTGGCGTGGTCAGCCTCGGGCAGCCCCGCCGGTTGACCACGCTGCTCACCGGCGTGACTGTGGTGGACTGGGTGGCGGAGAACGAGCTGGCGCTGGCCGGCAACGAGGCGGACCGGCGTTCGGCGATCCACCAGCTCACCGTCGACGGTGCCTGGGAGACCGCGCTGGCGGTGGAGATCGGTGCCCCGGTGACCCAGCTCGCCGGGTATCCGGGCGGCGGTGACCGTGGCCTGGCCGCGTTCTCGTTCATGTTCGAGACGGACGGCGCGGCCTGGCGGAACAACCCGTTCGACTACGTCAAGCGGGAGCAGGTGCTCGACGTCCCGCAGGGCAGCCGGGCGACCAATCCGACCGCACCGTTCTTCCTCTACTGAGCTGCCCGTGCGGGACCTGGGCGGGCTCTGGTCGGACCTGACCGACCTGGTGCTGCCCGCCGGGTGCGCGGGCTGTGGCGCGGGGGCGGTACGGCTGCGGCAGGGCTTCTGCCCCGGCTGCGTGCGGGAACTGGAGTCGCTGCGTCCCGCACCCGCCCGGCCCGATCCGGCTCCGCCCGGCCTGCCGCCCTGTGTCGCGCTCGGTCCGTACGGCGGCGCGCTGCGCGAAGGGCTGCTGGCGTACAAGGAACGGGGCCGGCACGGGCTGGCCCGGCCGTTGGGCGCGCTGCTCGCCGAGGTGGTCGCGGTGGCGGCGGGGCCGCCCGGCCCGGTGGCGCTCGTGGCGGTGCCCGACACCGCTGCCGCGGCCCGGGCCCGGTACGGCGACCACCTGGACCGGCTGGTCCGGCCGGCGGCGGCCCGGTTGCGCGCGGCCGGCTGGCCGGTACGCGTGCTGCGCCCGCTGCGGGCGCTGCCCCGGCCCGACTCGGTGGCGCTGGACAGCGCCGGGCGGGCGGCGGCGGCCGGGGAGGCGTTCCGGTTGCGCCGCCCGCCGACCGGCCACCGGCCGGGGGAGCGGGTCGTGCTGCTCGACGACATCGTCACCACCGGCGCGACCCTGGCGGCGGTGAGCCGGATGTTGCACCGCGCGGGAATGACGCCAAAGGCCGCGGCGGTGCTCGCCGCAACGCAAAAGCGGCACCGTCGGTGACGCTTCGTGTATCCGTTTCACCCCTTGGTGTATGAGCTGTTAAATTTCGCGACCGCCTTCGGCAACCGGGGGTGACGGGTGGCCGTACAGGAGTTAGCGTTTCGGTGTCGGGGGTAGTGAGGTTTCAAACCTTCCCCCGGCACTGGAAGGAGGCGTAGCCGAACAACACCGGTCGACGCCGAGCGGGGCCCTCCCGGGTGCGTCGGCCGGATGATCCGGACCGAACGACCGTCCGAACAAGGGAGGTCACGTGGACATCGTGGTCAAGGGCCGTAACGTCGAAGTGCCGGACCATTACCGGGTGCACGTAGCCGAGAAGCTCGCGAAGATCGAACGCTACGACCAGAAGCTCATTCGCGTGGACGTCGAGTTGTTCCACGAGCGCAATCCACGCCAGGCGGACACCTGCCAGCGGGTGGAGATCACGTGCGTGACGCGCGGCCCGGTCATCCGGGCCGAGGCCTGCACGAACGACTTCTACAGCGCGCTCGACGCCGCCATCGCCAAGCTGGACACGCGGTTCCGCCGCGCGGCGGACCGTCGCCGGGTACACCGTGGACGGCACGCGCCGATCTCCGTGGCCGCCGCGACCGCCGGCCTGCCGGTGGCCGACCTCGACGGGCCCGGACTGGCGGCGCTCGACGGCCACGGCACCGCCACAGCGGTCGCCGAACGCCCCGACGAGAGCGGCTACGGCGAACCCGACGACCAGCCGTGGCACATCGCCCGCGCGAAGGTCCACCCCGCCGAACCGATGACCGTCGACGACGCGCTGTTCCAGATGGAACTGGTCGGTCACGACTTCTACCTGTTCCAGGACAAGGAGTCCGGCCGCCCGAGCGTGGTCTACCGGCGGCACGCGTACGACTACGGGATCATCCAGCTCGACGCGTGACCCCTTGACCGGTGAGGACGGGCCCTCGCGTGGGGCCCGTCCTCAGCTCTCGTCGGTGGCCAGCCGGCCGTAGACCACGGAGTCGACACGGGCGCCGTCCGGGCCGGGCAGCCGGCCCCGCAACAGCCCCTCCCGCCGGAAGCCGGCGCGTTCCAGCACCCGCTGCGAGGCGACGTTGTCCGGCCGGGTGCCGGCCCATACCCGCGCCACCCCGATTCCGAACGCCCACCCGGTGACCAGCCGGACCGTCCGGGCCGCCAGCCCGCGCCCGCGCGCCTCGGGCAGCAGGCTGTAGCCGATCATCGCCTGCCCGGTGGCCGGCTCGTCGTAGAACAGCGCGCAGCCGCCCACGACAGCGCCGGTGGCCGCGTCGAGGATCGCCAGGTCGGCGGCCTCGCCGGCGAGCCAGCGGCTCGCCGCCAGCCGGCAGCGGCGCGCGAGCGCCGTCCGCTGCGGCACCACCGCCGGCACCCGGTTCGCCACCACCTCCGGCAGCGAGTGCAGCCGGTACAGCACGTCCGTGTCCGCCGGCTCCACCGGGCGCAGCATCACCACGCCGTCGGTCAGCCGGCCGTCCGGCAGGTCCGGCAGCAGGCGGGCGATCGGCCCGGGCGGGTCGTCGGCCAGCCGCACCCAGGCGATCAGATCCTGGCGTACGCCGTCGCCGTCCGCGCCCGCCGCCCGGCGTACGCCCTCGTGCCGGTAACCGCAGGCGAGCGCGATGCGCTGGCTCGCCACGTTCTCCGTCCGGGTGAGCAACTCCAGCCGGGCCGCTCCGGCGGCGATCGCCCGCTCGGTCAGCAGCCGGGTGGCGGCGCTCGCCACGCCCCGGCCGCGCGCCGCCGGTCCGACCCAGTAACCGATCTCGTACGTGGCCCGCTCCGCGCTGAGCCGGGTCAGCCCGATGCTGCCGAGCAGCAGGTCGGTCGCCGGGTCGGCGATCGTGTACGCGGCTCCGCCCGCTGCCCACGCCGCGGGCGCGCCCTCGGTGATCCACCACCGGGCGGCGTCGGAGTCGTACAGGTCGGGCAGCAGGGGCATGAACCGGCGGGTCTCCGGGTCGGCACACCCGGCCACCATCTCGGGCACGTCCGCGAGGTGGCACGGCCGCAGCCGTACGCCGTACCCCTCGATCGTCTCCGGGGTCACGCCAGGGCACCCGGCAGCAGGCCGCCGATCCACACGTCCTGCCGCTGGCCGCGGTGCTGGACGCCGCCGCGCAGCGTGCCCTCGACGGTGAAGCCGGCCTTCTCGGCGGCCCGCCGCGAGGCGGTGTTGCCCACGTTCGCCCGCCACTCGATCCGGGCCAGGCCGAGCGTGGTGAAGCCCCAGGCACAGACCGCGGCGAGCGCGGCCGGCAGGTAACCCCGGCCGCGGGCGTGCGGCGCGGTCAGGTAGCCCACGTCGGCCACCAGCGGGTCGCCGGGCAGCAGACGCAGGTCGACCGAGGCTACGTAGCGGTCGTCCGGGTCGGCCACGGCGAACGTCGCGGCGGTGCCCCGCGCCCAGGCCGGGCGCACCAGGTCGCGCAGGAAGCCCTCGGCGTGCTCCGGCCGGTACGGGTGCGGCACCGTGGTCCAGCGGATCGTCTGCTCGTCCTGGCAGGTGCGGGTCACCGCGGCCAGGTCGCGTTCCTCCAGCGCGCGCAGCCGCAGTTCGGTGTCCCCGGCGGTGGCGAACAGGACCGGCTGCGGCCGGCCGAAGACCGCCGCCCGGCGGGCCTGGAGCGTGCCCGGGCCGTAGGGGACCGGGTCGCCGGCGGCGGCGACCTCGCCGGGGAGCAGCGAGCCGATCCAGCCCTCGGGCCGGCCGCCGGGGCTGGGGTGGGCCAGCCGCAGCTCACCGTCGATCCGGAAGCCGGCCCGCAGCGCGACCAGCCGGGAGGCGTGGTTGCCGATCTCGGCCTGCCAGGTGAGCCGGAGCAGTTCGAGCGTGTCGAACGCCCAGCGGGCGAGGGCGCGGGTGGCGCGGACCGCGACGCCCCGGCCCCGGGCCCACGGCGCGGTCCAGTAGCCCACCTCGGCCGAGTCCCGCGCGCGGTCGACCGAGACCAGGCCGACCGAGGCGAGCAGCTCACCGGTGCCGGCGTCGCAGACCGCGAAGTGCGCTGCGGTGCCACCGGCCCAGCCGGTGGCGCTGATCGTGGTGACGAACCCGGTCGCGTGCTCCGGCAGGTACGGGCGAGGTACGGTGGTCCAGCGCTGGATGTCCGGATCCTGGCAGGCGCGGTGCACCGCGTCGGCGTCCTCCGCGCGCCACGGGCGCAGCAGCAGGCCGTCCTCGATGATCTCGACAGGCTCCATTCGAGCCATCGTGCCGGATCGTTCGCGCACGGCGTAACCCGGCTGGCGGCCGGTGACGCACGGTCGCGGCGTTATGTCGGGTTCCGGAGCCCGGACCGCCGCCACCAGTGACCATCGTCGCCCCGGAGCGCCTACGATGGTTCGAGACCGTCTAGGGGAGCGTTGATCCGTGTCGATTCTGGAAAAGTTCCTTCGCGCCGGCGAGGGCCGCATGGTGCGTCGGCTGAAGGCCATCGCTGCCGCCGTCAACTCGATCGAGGACGACTACGTCGACCTCAGCGACGACGAGCTGAGCGGCATGACCGTCCAGTTCAAGGAGCGGCTCGCGGATGGCGAGACCCTCGACGACCTGCTGCCCGAGGCGTTCGCGGTGTGCCGCGAGGCCGCCTCGCGGGTGCTCGGCCAGCGCCCCTACGACGTCCAGGTGATGGGTGGCGCGGCGCTGCACTTCGGCAACATCGCCGAGATGAAGACCGGTGAGGGCAAGACGCTCACCTCGGTCATGCCGGTCTACCTGAACGCGCTCGCCGGTAAGGGCGTGCACGTGATCACGGTGAACGACTACCTGGCCGAGCGCGACGCCGCCTGGATGGGCCGCGTCCACGAGTTCCTCGGCCTGCGCGTCGGCGTGGTGCTGCCGAACCGGCCCGCCACCGAGCACCGCGCGGCCTACGAGTGCGACGTCACGTACGGCACCAACAACGAGTTCGGCTTCGACTACCTGCGCGACAACATGGCCTGGTCGAAGGACGAGCTGGTCCAGCGCGGCCACTTCTTCGCCGTGGTCGACGAGGTCGACTCGATCCTGATCGACGAGGCGCGTACCCCGCTGATCATCTCCGGTCCGGCCGAGCACTCCGCCCGGTGGTACCAGGAGTTCGCCACAGTGGTGGCCCGGCTCCAGCCCGGCACCGACGGCGAGGGCGACTACGAGGTCGACTACGCCAAGCGCACCATCGCGATCACCGAACGCGGTGTGGCCAAGGTGGAGGACCGCCTGGGCATCGACAACCTCTACGAGTCGGTGAACACCCCGCTGGTCGGCTACCTGAACAACGCGATCAAGGCCAAGGAGCTGTACAAGCGCGACAAGGACTACATCGTCAACGACGGTGAGGTCCTGATCGTCGACGAGTTCACCGGCCGCATCCTGCACGGCCGCCGCTACAACGAGGGCATGCACCAGGCGATCGAGGCCAAGGAGGGGGTGGAGATCAAGCAGGAGAACCAGACCCTGGCCACCATCACCCTCCAGAACTACTTCCGCCTCTACGAGAAGCTCTCCGGCATGACCGGTACCGCCCAGACCGAGGCGGGCGAGTTCAACAAGGTCTACAAGGTCGGCGTCGTGACCATCCCGACGCACCGGCCGATGGTCCGGCTCGACCGGCCCGACGTCATCTACAAGACCGAGAAGGCCAAGTTCAACGCCGTCGTCGAGGACATCGCCGAGCGGCACGAGCAGGGCCAGCCGGTGCTGGTCGGCACCGTCTCGGTGGAGAACTCCGAGATCCTGTCGCACATGCTGCGCCGCCGGGGCATCCCGCACTCGGTGCTGAACGCGAAGTTCCACGCCAAGGAGGCGGAGATCGTCGCGCAGGCCGGGCGCAAGGGCGCGGTCACCGTCGCGACCAACATGGCGGGCCGCGGCACGGACATCCTGCTCGGCGGCAACCCCGAGTTCCTCGCCGCGAACGAGCTGCGCCAGCGCGGGCTCGACCCGGTCGAGCAGCCGGAGGAGTACGCCAAGGCGCTGGAGGAGATCCTGCCGACCTGGAAGCAGGCGTGCGACGTCGAGGCGGAGGAGGTGGCCGCCGCCGGAGGGCTCTACGTGCTGGGCACCGAGCGGCACGAGTCCCGCCGGATCGACAACCAGCTGCGCGGTCGCGCCGGCCGGCAGGGTGACCCGGGCGAGTCCCGCTTCTACCTGTCGCTGCAGGACGAGCTGATGAAGCGCTTCCGGGCCGGCGCGGTCGAGGCGGTGATGGACCGCTTCAACATCCCGGAGGACGTGCCCATCGAGTCGAAGATGGTCACCCGCCAGATCAGGAGCGCCCAGGCCCAGATCGAGGGCCAGAACGCCGAGATCCGCAAGAACGTCCTCAAGTACGACGAGGTGCTGAACAAGCAGCGCCAGGTGATCTACGCCGAGCGTCTCCGGGTGCTCAACGGCGAGGACCTGTCCGACCAGGTCCGCAACATGATCGACGACGTGGTGACCGCGTACGTGGTCGGCGCGACGAGCGACGGCTACGCCGAGGACTGGGACCTCGACCAGCTCTGGTCGAGCCTGAAGCAGCTCTACCCGGTCGGCGTCACAGTCGAGGAGCTGGAGGAGGAGGTCGGCTCCCGCTCCGGTATCGACCAGGACTTCCTGCTCGCCCGCCTGAAGGAGGACGCGCACGCCGCGTACGACAGGCGTGAGGAGAACCTCGGCGAGGAGGCGGTGCGCCAGCTCGAGCGCATGGTCCTGCTCCAGGTGATCGACCGTAAGTGGCGTGAGCACCTCTACGAGATGGACTACCTCCAGGAGGGCATCAGCCTGCGGGCGTACGCCCAGCGCGACCCGGTCATCGAGTACCAGCGCGAGGGCTTCGACATGTTCGCCTCCATGATGGACGGCATCAAGGAGGAGACGGTCGGCTTCCTCTACAACCTGGACGTGCAGGTCGAGGAGGCGGAGCCGGAGGCCGAGGAGGTGCAGCTGCTGGACAAGCCGGTGGAGATCCGGGCCAAGGGTCTCAACCGCGCGCCGCAGCAGCAGGGTCTGCAATACTCCGCGCCCGCCGTGGACGGCGAGGCCGGTCGGGGCGCTCCGGTGATCGAGCGGCCCGAGCAGCAGGCGCCAGCGCTCGGCATCGGGCAGCAGTCCTCGGAGCGCCCGGCCGCCTCCACGCCGCGCCGTGCGCCGGCCGGCGCGAGCGGCCAGGCGGTCGCCGCCAGCACCGCCCGGCGGGCCGCGCCGGGCCAGGTCGACGGGGGTGAGGGGCCGTCCCGTAACGCGCCCTGCCCGTGTGGCTCGGGCCGCAAGTACAAGCGCTGCCACGGCTCGCCCAACGGCGGCAACTGACCCCGAGCGAGCGCCCCGACGGGCCCCGGCCACACGGCCGGGGCCCGTCCCCGTCCGGCTGGTTGTTCCGGCGTGAGCCTCCCGTCGAGCGAGATCGGCGTTCCGCTGGTGGGAGCGGTGAAGATCTTGGTAGGCATGGGCCTCTACGCGGGCCGTTTCGGACCAGGATCTCGCCGGGAGTGGGGGGCGATGGCCGGGTTCAGAGGACGTCGAGGACGAGACACAGCCAGGTGCCCCGGCGGCGTTCCAGGCGTACCGCCACCGCCCAGCTCGCGCCTGCGGCGCCGGCGAACACGGCGGTGGCCTCGACCGCCCCCGGGCGCGGCTCGCACACCCGCAGGCGCCGCAGCAGGAGCGCCGGCCGGGCGGTTCGGCGGCGGACCGGCGTCACCCGGCGGGCCGCGCGGGTCAGCTCGGCCGCCACCGGGCCGGCCGACTCGGGCAGGCAGAGCGGCCGGAGCTGACCGGGCGGGCGGAAGCCGTTGACGATCTCCAGGAAGGTGCGCACGAACCGGTGCGCCGCCCGCGCTCCCTCGGGTGTGGCGGAGGCGAGGGCCGACGCCTGCGGGCCGGACCAGCGTGGCCAGGCGGGCACCGGGTCCGGGGCCCGGTCGGCGGGGCGCGCGGCGGTACGGCGGCGCGGGTCGGCCAGGTCGAGCGTGAGCTGCCCGACGGGACTCCAGAGTGGCTCCTCGTCGGTGCACGGCGGGTCGAGCGGCGGGGCGGGCCGGAGACGGACCGGCGGGCGGGGTGCGCGGGGACGGCGGGTGTCGACCATCTCTAATCCTTGCGTTTGCCTTCGTTTGCCTCCGACAGCCCCTCATCTTTCCGGATGTCCACGACCGTCGTCAATGGCTCACGGTCCCCGGGCGGTCACTCCTCGTCGCGCTCGCCGAGCGGGTTGCCGCGTACCCACTCGGCGGTCTCGGCGTACTTGCGTTCGATGTATTCCTCCAGCCGGGCGCGTTCGACCCGCCACTGACCCCGGCCACCGATCTTGATCGCGGGCAGCTCGCCGCTGCGGACCATGTGGTAGACCTGCGAGTCCGAGACGTTCAGCTCGGCGGCGACGTCGGACAGCAGCAGGAACCTCGACTCCACGGTGTGACTCCCGGCGTTGGCTTCGTTTGCTTCAGTTTGCCATCAACTGCTGACATCGCCGCGCGCCCGTTAGGGAGACACACCGGCGGGAGGCTTCACCCGGGCGGGTGCCGGGTGTATGACGGTCTCGGCGTACGGCATGATCGGCGCCCGGAGTCGGCGACCGCCGACGATCGGCCTGAGTGTGGGAGTGACCCGTGACCGACGAGCTTGTCCGGGTGTACCTGCCGGCGACCGTTCCCATGCTCGCCCGGCTGCGCGAGGAGGGGCTGGGAGCCGAGGCGGCGCACGCCGTGACCCCCGAGCTGCGCGAGTGGTACGCCGAGGGCGACGAGGAGGAACTGGAGTACGTGGCCTTCACCCGGGCCGCCCAGGACGCGCTGCTCCTGCTCCGGCACGACCCCGCCGCGCCCCGGCGACGGGTGGTGGTCTCGGCCGACCTGCCGGCCCGTGCGGTCGGCCGGGTCGGCGGCGAGCTGGGATCGAGCGTGGTCCGGCCGGCCGGGCCGGTGCCGGTGAAGTCGGTCGCCGCGCTGCACGTGGACGGCGCGGACGCGGTCGAGGACGTGGCAGCCGCCGTCGACGTGGTGGCGGAGGCCCAGGCGGGCGACCCGGACGCCCAGTTCACAGTCGACGGCGCCGAGGACCACGAACTGGAGTGGTACGACGTGACCGAGCTGGACCTACTGCTGCGCGAAGCCGGCTGACGGCGGCTCAGGCCGCCGGCTCGTCCTCGTCGTCGTCCACCGGGCGCGGGCCCAGCGTGCGCCCGAAGACGATGAGCGTGGTCAGCGCGCCCACGAAGAGCACCCAGATCCCGTTGTCCACCCGTGAGGTGCCCAGCGCGGTCTGCGCCACCTCGTCGGCCTCGCTGAGCGCGGCGGCCAGGTCGAGCAGACCGCGTCCGCCGATCCGGATGATCACTTCGGTGAGCAGCAGGAGCAGGCCCGCGCCCGCCCCGGCCACCAGGTACGCCGGCCAGCGCAGCGGCGACGCCGCGCCGTCGCGGCGCTCCGCCCGACGCCGTGACCAGGTCAGATAGAGGTACGCGGCCAGGCCGGCGAGCAGGCCGGCGAGCAGCGACTCGGTACGCGATACCCACTTGGCGGCGTCGAGCACCGACTGCTGGGTCTCCCCGGCGCCGAACAGCTCGGACAGCGGATCCCGGGCGCGGCTGAACAGCACCACGAAGATCTGCGCGGTGAGCGTCGCGAGCGTGATCGCCCCGACAACCCGGGCCTGGCGCGCGCCGGCCATCGCCCCGCCGATGATCGCGGCCGCCGCCGCGGTGCCGGCGATCGTGTTCGTGGTGGCGTTGTCCGCGTACGTCAGGTTGATCGCCACCGCGGTGACGAGCCCGACCAGCAGGCCGGTGCCGACGGCGGCCAGGAAGCGCAGCGTGGCGCGGCCCAGCCGGTTGGTCGCGAGCAGGGCGACAGTGGCGCCGGTGACCAGCGCCGCGGTGATGACGCCGGGCAGCGCGTAGGCGGAGAGGCTGATCGCGGTGACGCCGGCCGCCGTCGAATGGATCGCCTCGTGGGTGGACCAGAGCATGGCGGCCAGCCAGCCGATCGAGAGCAGGCCGAGCGCGAGCGCGCCCGGCGCGAACTCCGGCCGCCCGCCGGTGGCCACGACCTCGTCGGCGACTGCCTCGTGCCCGGCTGCCGCGTCGTCCGTGCCCGCCTCGCCGGACGGCCCGTGGTCGGATCCGGCCGGCGCCTCGGCAGCCGTGGGCTCGCCCGTGGTCGGCTCGACGGCCTCGGGCTGGTCCGTCTCCGCGGCCGTGGAGCTGCCGGGCTGGTTGCTCATCGTCTTCCCTTCGACGGTCGCCGGATCTCCCCGCGCCGGGCCGGGCAGGTCACCGCTCATCCAGCGTACGCGGCGCGCTGCCGCTCCTCGGGCGGGCCGTGTGCCGTCTGCGCCTTGATCGACTGCGGTTCGCCGATGTGGTGGCATCCCGAGAGTTCGGACACCGCCACCTCCCCGGGATGAAGTGGATCAATGGCCGACACCCGGCGCGCCGGTCCACCGGCGCTCCGACGAATCGACGAGAAACGGAGTCGTGGTCCGATGTTTCGTCGGAATCGGGTCGGTTGGGCCGATGGTCCGGAGTTGGCCTGGCCGTCCGGTGTGCCAGGGAGGCGCTTCCGGAGCGGGGTTGTCGTGACAGAATCGGGCCAGGTCCCGCCGCCGCTGCACCCCGCGGCGTCCGGCGTCCGGCCGCCCGGCCGGCGCCCGCGGGTCCGGTTTCGCCGTCGCCGCCGAGATCGCCAGGAGCCTGTGATGGACGCCGTGTTCTCCGTACCCGAGCCGCTCAACGAGCCGGTACGCACCTACCAGCCCGGCAGCGCCGACCGGGAACGGCTCCAGCGGCGGCTGGCCGAACTGGCCGCCGAGCGGATCGAGCTGCCGATGACGATCGCCGGTGAGCGCCGGATGGCCGGCGGCGCGTCGATCGACGCGGTGCAGCCGCACAAGCACGCGCACGTCCTCGGCGTGACGGGGCACGCCACCCACGACGACGCCCGCGCCGCGGTCCGGGCCGCCACTGATGCCGCCCCGATGTGGCGGGCGCTGCCGTTCGAGGAGCGGGCCGCGATCTTCCTGCGCGCCGCCGACCTGCTCGCCGGCCCCTGGCGGGACACGCTCAACGCGGCCACCATGCTCGGCCAGTCCAAGACCGCCGTCCAGGCCGAGATCGACTCGGCGTGCGAGCTGATCGACTTCCTCCGGTTCAACGTGCACTTCGCCCGGCGGCTCCTGGCCGAGCAGCCGCTGTCCTCGCCCGGGGTCTGGAACCGCCTCGACCACCGGCCGCTGGAGGGGTTCGTCTACGCGATCACCCCGTTCAACTTCACCGCGATCGCCGGCAACCTCCCGTCGGCGCCGGCCCTGCTCGGCAACACGGTGGTCTGGAAGCCGTCCCCGACGCAGCAGTTCGCGGCGCACTTCACCATGCGCCTGTTCGAGGCCGCCGGCCTGCCGCCCGGTGTGATCAACATGGTCACCGGCCGCGGCGAGGAGGTCTCCGAGGTGGTGCTGGCCGACCCGGACCTGGCCGGCATCCACTTCACCGGCTCGACCAAGGTGTTCCAGCACCTGTGGAAGACCGTCGGCGACAACATCGCCCGCTACCGGGGTTACCCCCGCCTGGTCGGCGAGACCGGCGGCAAGGACTTCGTGGTCGCCCACTCCAGCGCCGACGTGGACGCGCTGCACACCGCGCTGATCCGGGGCGCCTACGAGTACCAGGGCCAGAAGTGCTCGGCCGCCTCCCGGGCGTACGTCCCGCGGTCGATCTGGGAGGGTGGGCTGCGCGACCGGCTCGCCGCCACCGCGGACTCGCTGACCTACGGCGACGTGACCGACTTCGGCAACTTCGGCGGCGCGGTGATCGACGACAAGGCGTTCGGCCGGCACACCGCCGCGCTGGAGCTGATCAAGGGCGACGACTCCTGCCGGATCCTGGCCGGCGGCACCGCCGACGACTCGGTCGGCTACTTCGTCCGGCCGACGCTGTTCGAGTGCTCCGACGCCGCGCACGAGACGTTCACCACCGAGTACTTCGGGCCGATCCTCGGCGTGCACGTCTTCGACGACGCCCGCTTCGACGAGGTGGTCGCCCAGGCCGAGTCGATCGCGCCGTACGCGCTGACCGGGTCGATCTTCGCGACCGACCGCCGGGTGGTCGACCAGGTGGCGGAGAAGATGCGGTACGCCGCCGGCAACTTCTACATCAACGACAAGCCGACCGGCGCGGTGGTCGGGCAGCAGCCGTTCGGCGGCGCCCGGGCCAGCGGCACCAACGACAAGGCGGGCTCCTGGCACAACCTGGTCCGCTGGATGTCGCCGCGGACGATCAAGGAGACCTTCGTCCCGCCGACCGATCACACCTACCCGCACATGGGTTGAGCGCTCCACGAGGGCCCGTCCCGGCCGGGGCGGGCCCTCTTCCTCACCCGACAGTGCACATCGGACCGGTCATCGGGTGCCGAAATGAGCAAATCCTGGACGCCAGAGCCGACAAAGTGGCAGCTTAGAGGGCATGGCGGATTCCGGAGTCAACCCGACGGCAGCAGCTCTGCTCGGCCTGCTGCACGACGGCCCGATGACTGGCGGCCAGTTGATGGCCGCCGCCGAGCGCCGGCTGGCGCCGTACTGGTCGATGACCCGCAGTCAGGTCTACCGGGAGCTGCCGGTCCTGGCCGAGAAGGGTCTGGTGCGACTCGGCAAGCCCGGGCCGCGGATGAGCCAGCCGTACGCGCTGACGGCGGCCGGGAAACGGACATTCTCCCGCTGGCTGGCGGAGAATCCCGGCAAGGACACCATCCGTAACCCGATAGCGCTACGGATCGCGTTCGGCAACCTGCACTCGGCGAGCCAGCTCAAGAACCTGTACGCCTCGGCGAACGAGTACCACACCGAGGCGCTGGCGGCGGTGCGGGAGCAGGTCAAGAACGCCAAGAAGGAGGGCGACAGCTACGACGCCAGCGCGCTGGAGTTCGCCGTCGCCTACCACAAGGCGGCGCTGTCCTGGCTCAAGACCGCGCCCGTCGGCTGACCACCTGCAACAGGTTGACGGACCCAGGCAGCAGTCTTTTCGCGCGTGACTGCGGGGCTCGCAAGCTCACTCCTCGCACGCGCCGGTAGTCTTGTCTGTCGTGACCGCTGCCGATTACGCCGAACAGCTCAAGGACCTCGACGCCACGCTGCGCAACATCGAGGCTGTGCTCGACCTCGACAAGCTGCGCGAGCAGAAGGCCCGGCTGGAGCAGGAGGCCTCCGCGCCCGACCTCTGGGACGACCAGGCCAAGGCGCAGCAGGTGACGTCGCAGCTGTCGTACGTCAACGGCGAGATCACCAAGCTCGGTGACCTGCGCTCCCGGCTCGACGACGCCGGCGTGCTGCTGGAGCTGGCCCAGGCCGAGGACGACCCGGGCGCGCTGACCGAGGTCGAGACCGAGATCACCGGGCTGACCAAGGCCATCCAGGAGATGGAGGTCCGCACGCTGCTCTCCGGCGAGTACGACTCGCGGGAGGCACTCGTCGCGATCCGGGCCGGCGCCGGTGGCGTCGACGCCGCCGACTTCGCCGAGATGCTGCTGCGGATGTACCTGCGCTGGGCCGAGCGGCACGGCTACCCGACCGAGGTCTACGAGACCTCGTACGCCGAGGAGGCGGGCCTGAAGTCGGCCACCTTCACGGTGAAGGTGCCCTACGCCTACGGCACGCTCAGCGTGGAGTCCGGCACGCACCGGCTGGTGCGGATCAGCCCGTTCGACAACCAGGGCCGCCGGCAGACCAGCTTCGCCGGCGTCGAGGTGCTGCCGGTGGTGGAGCAGACCGACCACATCGACATCCCCGAGAACGAGATGCGGATCGACGTCTACCGGTCCTCCGGCCCGGGCGGGCAGAGCGTCAACACGACCGACTCGGCGGTCCGGATCACCCACATCCCCACCGGCATCGTGGTGACCTGCCAGAACGAGAAGTCCCAGCTGCAGAACAAGGCGTCCGCGCTGCGGGTGCTCCAGGCCCGGCTGCTGGAGCGTAAGCGGCAGGAGGAGCAGGCCAAGATGGCGGGCCTGAAGACCGACGCCGCCGGCTCGTGGGGCGACCAGATGCGCTCGTACGTCCTGCACCCGTATCAGATGGTGAAGGATCTGCGTACCGAACAGGAGACGGGCAATCCGTCCTCGGTCTTCGACGGCGAACTGGACAGCTTCATCGAGGCGGGAATCCGCTGGCGGAAGCAGCAGCAGCAGCTCACCGCTGACGGTGCGTGATCACGGCCGGACGCAACGCGTCATCGATCTCGTGTTGACCGGGTAAATCGATGACGCGCACCGCTTGGGCGGGGCGTGGGGCTTGGCTCAGCAGTTACACCGCGTAGACTACCGACCCGTGATTCAGCTTGAGCAAGTGACGAAGACGTACCCGAAGGCGTCCCGGCCTTCGCTCGACAACGTGTCCGTCTCGATCGAGAAGGGCGAGTTCGTCTTCTTCATCGGTCCATCCGGCTCCGGCAAGTCCACCATCATCAAGTTGCTGCTGCACGAGGTCACGCCCAACAAGGGCCGGGTCGTCGTCAACGGCAAGGACGTCACCTCGATGCGTTCCTGGAAGCGGCCCCACTTCCGGCGTTCCATCGGCTGCGTCTTCCAGGACTTCCGGTTGCTGCCGAACCGCACCGCGTACGAGAACGTGGCGTTCGCACTTGAGGTGATCGGCAAGACGAAGGCGGTCGCCCGCCGGGTCGTGCCGGAGGTGCTGGAGCTGGTCGGTCTCGGCGGCAAGGAGCACCGCTACCCGCACGAGCTCTCCGGTGGTGAGCAGCAGCGTGTCGCGGTGGCCCGGGCGTTCGTCAACCGGCCGCTGATTCTGCTGGCCGACGAGCCGACCGGAAACCTGGACCCGGACACCTCGATCGAGATCATGCGCCTGCTGGACCGGATCAACCGCACCGGTACGACCGTCGTGATGGTCACGCACGACTCCAACATCGTGAACCAGATGCGGCGCCGGGTCATCGAGATCGAGAGCGGCCGCATCGTGCGCGACCAGGCCCGCGGCGTCTACGGCTGAGCCGGACGACGTTCCGTAGACCCTGACGACGAAACCTCACGCCGGAGAGCCGGAGGAATATCCCGATGCGGATGAAGTACGTCCTGTCCGAAGTACTGGTCGGGCTGTGGCGCAACGTCACCATGACCATCGCCATGATCATCACAATGGCGGTGTCGCTGTTCATGCTGGGCGGCAGCGGCCTTCTCTACCAGAAGGTCGGCGACATGAAGGACCTCTACTACGAGAACGTCGAGGTCTCGATCTTCCTCAAGACCGATGCCACCGAGGAGCAGGTCGACGCGCTGGGCCAGCAGCTCGAGCAGGACCCGCTGGTCAGGGACTCGACGTACGTCAACAAGGAGCAGGCGTACGAGCGCTTCCAGCAGATGTACGCCGACGCCCCGGACCTGGTCAGCGCCGTCAAGCCGGACCAGCTTCCCGAGTCGTACCGGGTCAAGCTGAACGACCCGGAGCAGTACAAGGCCATCTACGACAAGTACAAGGCCACCGAGGGCATCGACACGATCGTCGACCAGAGCAAGCTGCTCGACAAGGTCTTCGGGGTGCTCAGCGGCTTCCAGAACGGCGCACTCGCGATCGCGATCGTGATGGCCGTCGCCGCCCTGCTGCTCGTCGCGAACACCATCCAGGTCGCCGCGTACAGCAAGCGGCGTGAGGTGGCGGTCATGAAGCTCGTCGGCGCGTCGAACTGGTTCATCCAGGCGCCGTTCGTGCTGGAGGCGGTGGTGGCCGGTCTGTTCGGCTCCATCCTGGGCCTGCTCGCGTTGGTCGCGGTGAAGGTGCTCGCGGCCGGCAGTTCGATGGCTGCCCTGGAGGGTCTGATCACCCCGATCTCCTGGACCGACATCTTCCTGACCTTCCCGCTGATGGCCGCCGTCGGTGGCGTGGTCAGCGCGGTCACCGCCTGGGTCACGCTCCGCTTCTACCTGCGGGTCTAGTCACCTCCTACGGCTCACCGAGGGCCCTCCCGCGCCGGAACAAACGGCGCGGGAGGGTCCTTGTGGTTCCGGTAGCATGATCTCCGCTCGCCGGTCGGTGGCCGGCGAGTCGATCAGGAAGGGGGTGGCGCCGATGCCACGGGAAAAAGGTCGCAAGGTGGTCGCCTCCAACAAGAAGGCGCGCCACGACTACGCCATCCTCGACACGTACGAGGCGGGTATGGCGCTCACCGGCACCGAGGTCAAGTCGCTGCGGGCCGGGCGGGCGTCGCTCGTGGACGCGTTCGCCCAGGAGCGCGACGGCGAGATCTACCTGCACGCCATGCACATCCCGGAGTACGCCCAGGGCACCTGGACCAACCACGAGCCCCGGCGCACCCGCAAGCTGCTGCTCAACCGGCTGGAGATCGACCGGCTGCTGGGCAAGCTCAAGGAGAGCGGCCTGACGCTGGTGCCGCTGCAGGTCTACTTCTCCGACGGCTGGGCCAAGGTGGAGATCGGCCTGGCCCGGGGCAAGAAGTCGTACGACAAGCGCCAGGACCTGGCCAAGCGGGACGCCGACCGGGAGATCGCCCGGGCGGTGGGCCGGCGCGGCAAGGGCATGGCTGAGTGATACGTCCGGTTCGTCCGGTGGCCCGCGTCGGGCGGGCCTCGGGATGAATCCGGTTGCGCCAGGCGTTAGGCTTGGTGTGCTGCCGACAGGGGCAGCGCCACGAGGGGGTGACTGGTTTCGACTTCGTACGCAGCGACAGGGGAAGCGAGCCGAGGAAGCCGACGTCGTCTCGAGAATCGGTCGTCGGAAACCAATAAGCGCCAAGAACAATCGCGCTGACTTCGCTCTCGCCGCCTGAGGCGAGTAGCAAGTCTGTCGGCCTGGGAGTGCCTTCGACCCAGTTTGCCGGCATCAGCTAGAAGGCTGGCCAACCGGACCCGGTCGCGGGGTCCGTGCGGCGAGATCAATCAGCGACTGGGCCCGTCACACCAACTTGCTCGCGTGAGCGGTGGGGCCGAGTAGAGGCATAGCGAGCTGCGCTCGGAGAAGCCCTGACAAACCGGCGAAGGACCCGGGTTCGATTCCCGGCACCTCCACGACACGGCCTGTGCGCCCCGGTCCACCCGGACCGGGGCGCACAGTCGTCTCCGGGGTCCGTGTCATCTCGTGGGGCCGCTGACACGGACGGGACAGATGAGGCGGCGCCGACCGCTGGACAGGCCCTCGAACCGGGTCCACCATCGCCATACGGGTTCGCACCCAGCAGCGGGAGGTGTCCCATGGCCACCAGTCCTCTCCAGCAGCCGGCCGCCGTGCTCCCGAGCGCCCCCGGTGATCTGCGCGCCCTCGGGCGGGCGCTGGCCGCCGCCGGGCCGCGCTGGCGGCAGCGACTTCTCACCGACCTGGACCCCGTCCGGCGGGGCTTCACCGAACACGTCCGCGTCACCGAGGGCGCGGGTGGGCACTACGCCGACCTGGTGCGCGCCGCGCCCCGGCTGGACCGGGGCGTACGTCTGCTCGTCGGCGAGCACGCCGAGATCAGCGCGGCGCTCGCAGCGCTCCAGCACGCCGTGCGCCTGCCAGGGGTGTCCGCCGCCGAGGTGCGGGCGCGCACCCGCGACCTGCTGCGGGCGCTCGACCGGCACCGGCGTCACGGTGCCGACCTGGTCTGGGAGGCGTATCAGACCGACCTCGGCGGCGAGGACTGAGCCCGGGAACCAGCCGGGACGGGTACGCGTCCAATGCCGTATGCGTCGCGTGCTCGCCCTGCTCGGGATCCCCCTGCTGGCCCTCTCCGCCTGCGCCACGCCCGGTGCCGGCCCGGGGGGCACACCGCCTGCCGGCCCGGACCAGCGGCCCGTGTTCACCGAGCGGGCCGAGGAAGTCGCGGCGGGCTGGCGGCCCGGACCGGGCTGGCACGACGGGTACGTGCCGCTCCAGGACGCCACTGTGCTCACCGGCGACCCGGGCTTCACCGCGGAGACGAAGACCGCGTTCGGCGCCGGCTGGTACCGGGACCAGATCCCGATGCCGGCAGACGTGCCGCCCGACGGCACGATCCGGTTCCCCGACGGCACGCTGCGGGTGCCGCTGGTCAGCGCCGCCGACGCGTACGCCCGACTCGACCAGGGCGATCCGCCGCCGTGCGACGGACGCCCGGCCGCACCGGACCCGGCACCGACCGGGTCGCCCGGCCCGGACGACTCGGTGTCGACCTCGGTGCCGACCCCGTGCGTCCCGCTCACCGTGACCGAGGTACGGCTGGGCAGCGCACCGGTGTGGACCAGCCGGGGCCGCGCCGAGGTGCCCGCCTGGCTGTTCACGGTGGACGAGCTGGCCGTACCCGTGGCGCGGGTCGCTGTGGCGCCGCGCGTGACCGGCCGGGTGCCCGACGGCGTGGTGCCCGGCAGGCCGCTACCGGCGGGCCTGGTGTCCGCCCAGCAGTTGCGGGCGGTCGAGGGCAACCGCATCGACTACCTGCTCGGGGTCGGCGCCTGCGACGGCCCGCCCACGCCGATGGTGCTGGAACGGCCGGACGTGGTGGTGATCGGCGGTGCGGTGGTCTCGCCGACCGGCCACTGCACCGCGCAGCTCGTGCTGAAGCCGGTCAGCGTCACGCTCGCCGCGCCGGTGGGCGGGCGCGTGGTGCTCGACGCCGGCAGCGGTGCCCCGCTGACCGTACGGCCCGGCTGAGCGTCACAGGATCCGTGGCACGTCGGTGCTGATCGGCACCGGCAGCACCGTCGGCCGATCCGTGGCGAGCGCGTCGGTCAGCGCCGCAGCGAGCCCGTCCAGCGTGGTCGCCGCACCGGCGCAGCCGTAGCCGTGCGCCACCGCCGTCACGTCCAACCCGGGCAGGTCCAGTGCGGGCACGCCCGGGGTGTGCTTCAGCTCGGCGAACGCCTTGAGGATCGCGTACTGCTGATTGACCGGGACCACGACGGCGAGCGGCAGCCGCAGCCGCGCCGCCGTCCACAGCGCCTGGACCGAGTAGTGGAACGAGCCGTCGCCGACCACCGCGACCACCGGGCGGCCACGGCCGGTGTCGCGTTCGGCGAGGGCCATGCCGACCGCCGCCGGCAGCCCGAATCCGAGACCGCCGCTGGCCATCGTCAGGTACGAGCGCGGCCGCTCGATCGGCAACCGGCGGCGCAGCGCGGCCAGGTTGGACGGCGACTCCTGCACCAGCACCCCGTCCGCCGGCCACGCGGCTGCGAGCGCGGCGAACAACGCGTCGGCGCTCGGCGGGTCGGCCGCCTCCGGTGGGGCCGGCTGCGGGCGCGCCGACGGCGCCGGCCGGTCGGTCGCCGGCAGCAGTTCCCGCAGCGCGGCCATGGTCAGCCCGGCGTCGCCGAGTAGGCTCTCCCCGACCGGGGCGCGGGCCGCCTCGTCCGGATCGTCGGTGACGTGCAGCAGCCGCGCGTCGCCGGGCAGGTAGTCACCCGGCACGTGCGGGTAGTAGCGGAACACCGGCGCGCCCACCACCAGCACCACGTCGTGGCCGCGCAGCGCCTCCGACAGCGGCCCGATCGCGTACGGCAGCACGCCCCGGAAGTGCGGGTGGCGCTCCGGGAACACGGCCCGCTCCGGCGCCGGGGCGGCCCAGACCGGGGCGGCCAGGTGCTCGGCCAGCGCCACCGCGTCCGGCCAGGCGTCCGACCGGTCCACCGCGGCGCCGAGCACCAGCGCGGGGGAGTGGGCGGCGGCCAGCGCCCCGGCGAAGCTCCGCAGCCGGTCCGGGTCCGGGGCGATCCGGGTGGCGACGGTTCGCACCTGCGGCGGCGGGTCGGCCGGACGGTCCCAGTCGTCCATCGGCAGGGAGAGGAAGACCGGCCCGGCGGGTGGTTGCACCGCCGAGGCGTACGCCCGCATGAAGGCCGCCGGGATGTCCTGCGCGCGGGCCGGTTCGTGGGCCCACTTCACGTACGGCTGGGCCAGCTCGACCGCCCGGGGGCTGGCCAGGCGCGGCTCGATCAGCAGCATCTCGCGGGTCTGCTGGCCGGCGCTGACGACGAGTGGGGTCCGGTTGTGCCAGGCGGTGACCAGGTTGCCCATGCCGTTGCCGGTGCCCGGCGCGGTGTGCAGGTTGACGTGCGCAGGCCGGCCGGTGCCCTGGGCGTAGCCGTCGGCCATCGCGACCGCGGACGCCTCCTGGAGCGCGTGCACGTAGTGGAAGTCCGCCGGGAATTCGGCCAGGAACGGCTCCTCGGTCGAGCCGGGATTGCCGAAGACGGTGGTCAGGCCGAGCGCGCGCAGCAGGTCGTAGGTCGCCTCGCGCACCGTCGCCATCGCCGGCTGCCTCCGTCCTCGCGTGGGGATGCCGAAGCCGGCCCGGTGCCCTGTCCCCCCGACCAGCCGAATCTATCGGGCGGAGGATGACTTTTCGGGCGCTTCCCGCGCTCAGGGCAGCGGGAACGGCAGCTTGATCCCGTCCAGCGCGCTCCCGCACGGGCACTCCCGCTCGGCCGGCAGCGCCGCGACGGCGTCCAGGAGCAGCCCGCGCAGCCGGTCGGTGTTCTCCGCGAAGACCCGGAACACCTCCTCGTGGGTGACCGACTCGCCCGCCTCGACGCCCGCGTCCAGGTCCGTCACCAGCGCGATGGACGTGTAGCAGAGCGCCAGCTCGCGGGCCAGCACCGCCTCCGGGTGGCCGGTCATGTTGACGATCGTGCCGCCCATCGAGGTGAACCAGCGCGACTCCGCCCGGGTCGAGAACCGCGGGCCCTCGACCACGACGACGGTCCCGCCGTCCACCGCCGGCACGCCCCGCCCGGCCGCCGTGTCCAGCAGGGTGCGCCGCCCGGCCGGGCAGTACGGGTCGGCGAACGACACGTGCACCGCGCCCCGGTCGTAGTAGGTCTGCGTACGCCCGCTGGTGCGGTCGATCAACTGGTCCGGCACCACGAACGTGCCCGGACCCAGCTCCGGCCGCAGGCCGCCCACCGCGCAGGGCGCCAGCACCTGACGTACGCCCAGCGACCGCAACGCCCACAGGTTCGCCCGGTACGGGATCAGGTGCGGGGGATACCGGTGGTCGCGCCCGTGCCGGGGCAGGAACGCCACCCGGCGGCCGCCCACCTCGGCGACCGTGATCGGGCCGGACGGCTCGCCGTACGGGGTGTCCACCACGTGCTCCACCCCGTCGAGCAGGGCGTACAGCCCCGACCCGCCGATCACCGCCAGTTCGGCCCGCACCGCCATCCGGCCCTCCCTCGATCCCGTCGCGATCACCCGCCGTCAGACCTTAACCAGCGGGCCGGGCGCAGGCTATGGTGCGTGACATGGCGTTGACAGGGTGGACGGTCGACGGCCTCGGGCCCGTACGGGCACACGGCTGACGGGTGTCGGACATGCAGGGTGAGGGGCAGGCGATCGGTGGCCGAGCCATGGAGTCGATGACCGGACGACTGCTGGTCGCGACACCGGGGCTCAAGGACCCGAACTTCGACCGTACGGTCGTGCTGCTCGTCGCCCACGAACCCGGCGGCGCCCTCGGGGTGGTGCTGAACCGGGCCACCGAGGTCTCGGTGGCCGACGTGCTCGGCGACTGGAGCGACCTGGCCGGCGACCCGGCGGTGCTGTTCGAGGGCGGCCCGGTGCAGCCCGACTCGGCCATCTGCCTGGCCCGCATGCGGCACCCCGTCCGCCCGGTCAAGGGCTTCCACCGCGTCTCCGGCGCGGTCGGCACCATCGACCTCTCGGTCGACCCGGAGAAGCTGCGTGAGGCCGTCGGCGGGATCCGGGTGTTCGCCGGCTACTCCGGCTGGGGCGCCGGGCAGGTGGAGCGCGAGATCGAGGAGGGCTCCTGGTTCGTGTTCGACGCGCTGCCCGGTGACGCCTTCGTCGACCGGCCGGATGATCTCTGGCCGATGGTGCTGCGCCGGCAGGGCGGCATGATGGCCGCGGTGGCCCACTTCCCGCCGGACGTGGCGCTGAACTGAGGCGGGTGCGGGGTGACCCCCGCGAGATGACCATGCCGGGCGGCGTGTGTATAGTTCTCTCCGTGCCCGGGCGACCGGGACGACCGCAAGGGGCCGTGGCGCAGCTGGTAGCGCACCACACTGGCAGTGTGGGGGTCAGGGGTTCGAGTCCCCTCGGCTCCACCCTTGAAATTGCAGGTCAACGGCCTGGTCGAGCGATCATCGACCGGGCCGCTGATTTGTTTCCGGCCCGGCGTCTCACCGTTTCTCACGTCCGCTCTGCAGGCCGGTCAGCCTGGTGCCGAATCCCCGAGAGGCGACGATGCGGTACACGGCGGACTTCGAGCGAATTTCTCAGCACGGACTCACCCGATGACGTGATCATGCCACGCAGGCGCTCTCATGCCGCTGACAGAGCGTGCCGGCGGGCGGGCGCCCATCACCGTCCGGGCGGACTTTGATGAGCGGTACGTTTGCCTGTTGATCGCAAGGCCGATGGTGGCGCGCAGCCGAAGGTCACCGGCCCCGGGTACCGTCGGCAGCACCGGCGAATTGCGGGCCTGGATCGGTCAGCCCGCGGGTGCCGCTGTCAGGGCCGGATCGCTGGCAGGCTGGGCTGTTTCGGAGCGGCCTGCAGCAATGATGGTGTCCAGGATGTCGCGGGCGGCGAGCAGGTCGTCGATGGCCGTGGTGAGGCGGTCCCGGTCCTGGCTCAGCACAGTGGCCAGCTCGGGGCATGCGGGCACCAGCGCGTCACCGTCGTCGGTCATGCAGGGGAGCACCTCGGCGATTGTGTAGGTGCTCAGGCCCGCGGCCAGCAGCGTACGGATGTTTCGCACCGTCCGGACGTCGCCCTCCGCGTACTCGCGGTACCCGCTGCGGCGCCGTGCCGGTCGTAGGAGCTGTTGTTCCTCGTAGTAGCGCAGCGCCCGTTCGCTGATTCCGGTCCGCCGGGCGAGTTCGCCGATGCGCATGTGACCTCCCCCACCGCGGGTGGACTCTCACGTCAACGTGAATGTCTACGTTAGCCGGTATGGCAGCTCAGCAAGCAACTCACGGCGACCGGTCCCACGTCACTGTTCTCGGTCTCGGTCAGATGGGTCGAGCGTTGGCGGAGGCGCTCCTGTCCGCCGGGTACCAGGCCACTGTCTGGAACCGCACCACGGGGAAGGCTGACACCCTCGTCGGCAAGGGCGCCCTCCGTGCCGACACCGCTAGCGACGCCATCGCGGCAAGCCCACTCGTGATCGTCTGTGTGGGCGACTACGAGGGTGTACACGAAGTACTCGACGGCAGCGTGGCCGAGATACGGGGCCGCACCCTCGTCAACCTCACCACCGGTACACCGGACGAGGCGCAGGCTGTGGCCGCCTGGGCCGCCGGGCACGGCGCCGACTATCTCGACGGCGCGATGATGGCCGTACCGCAGACCGTGGCAACACCCGACGCGTTCTTCCTCTACAGCGGGTCCGCCGCAGCGTTCGAGACGCACCGCGACGTGCTGGACGTCCTGGCAACCAGCTACTACCTCGGCACTGACGCCGCAGCGGCAGAGCTGTGGGACCTGGCGCTGCTCAGCAGCGGCTACGCGGCCCTGACCGGCTTCCTGCACGGTGCGGCGCTACTGGACACTGCCGACGTCGCACCATCGGCGTTCCTTCCGCTGGCCACCCGGTGGCTGCACGGCATGATCGCGTTCATGTCCGAACTGGCGGACGAAGCCGAGTCCCGCGACTACACAACCGGTGTCTCCCCGGTCGCCATGAACCAGGTCGCGGTCGCCAAACTCGCCCATGTCAGCCAGAGCCGCGGCGTCAGCACGGACATACACGCGCCGTTACAAGCCCTCCTCGGTCAGCGGGTAACCGACGGACACGGCACCGACAGCTTCGCAAGCGTGTTCGAACTCTTGCGAAAGCAGTCGTAGGTCACGCGCAGGCGTATGTCTCCGGCTGGGGAGACTTCACAACCGATGCAATCGCCGACTTTCTCAACCACCTCCCACGCGACATCGCCGACTTCGGCCGCGACCACGCCGCAGCGTTCACCCCGGCCGACGACAACTGAAACCGAGATCGAGCCCACGCAGCTCCCATCCGAGCGCGGCCCCGCCACCATCCCCACAGGTTGCGGGGCCGCCTTCGGTGAACGTCCGCTTCTGCCGCCGTCCGGGCGTCACAGCGCGTTACGGAGGAACGGCGGCGACAGGCGCGGGCGTGCCGAAGAGCGGATGTCCGATCTTGGCACGTTCCCGCTGACCTCAACCAGGGTGCAGATGCTTCACTTCAGCCATGAATCATGACGGCCTGCGCATCGCCATCACCGGTGCCGCACGTGACACCGGACGACTACTGGCCGAAGCCTTCGCCGAGCGCGGTGCACAGATCTTCCTCTCGGCCCGCGACCTGGCTGCGGCCGAGCACGTTGCGGATGCGATCAGCCAGCGGGGGCCAGGTCGGGCTGATGCATTTCACTGCGACCTCGCCGTACCGGAGTCGGTGCGCGCGTTCGCCGCTGCTGTGGCCGAACGGACGGAGCACCTTGATGTGCTGATCAACAATGGTGCCCCATATATCGAAGGTGACGACCTGGGAGACGTCCCGGACGACAAGATCGAAAGCGTGATGGCTGCGGGCGGGACCGGCACCATGTTGTTGACCAAAAATCTACTCCCGCTGCTACGGGCATCGTCGCGGCCCGACATCGTCAACATGATCTCCGCATGTGGCGAGGTGGGACACCGCCGCTCGGGTGCACATCCCGCCTTCTACGCCGCTAAGCATGCCCACGCCGGACTCGCTGAGGTCCTGTCGCACCGGCTCCGGCCAGAAGGGATCCGGGTTATCTCACTGTTTCCGCCGGACCTCGTTCAGGACGGGCCCCGACAGGTAAACGGCGACCTCACCGCGCGATCGGTCATCGACTGCGTGCTTTTCGCGGTCGGCCAACCACGAGACTGTTTCATTCGTGAGTTCCACTTCGAGCAGGTTCGGTAGGTGTTCGCAGAACGCTCGACCAGGCTTCGGGTGCCAGCACAGTGGCGCCGGTGGCGAGCGCTGCCGACCGGGCGTACCGGCGACAGTCGCTGCCATTGTCGGAGAGGATTCCCGTTCAGGCAGTCGGTGCCGGCAGGTCGAGCGCGTGCTGCGTGAGCGCGTGCCGCAGCAGCTCGGCGAACGTCTCGACATCGCCCTTCGCGGCGTCGACCTCACCGGGGTCCAGCACGAGGATCGGACCGGCGTCGGTGTGGGCGATGACACAGGGGGTGGCGCCCTGGCTGACATCCCTGACGGCTGAGTCGCGTTCGTCGAGGTGCACCAGGTGGAAGGACACGCCGAGACGGGCCACGAGGTCGTCCCACTGCTGCTTGCGGCGCACCGGTCCGTGGGTGACGTCGCACAGTCCACAGCGCGTCCTGCCCAGCAGCTTCCCGACGACGTAGGCCAGCTCGCCCCGAATGCCGCCGTCGGCGTGGTACACCCCCGTGAAGCCGCGCACGGTTCTGGCGTGATCGGTCATGACGCCATTGTGCCCGTCGGGGCTGGCGGCCTACCCGTCCTCGGAGGTCTGCGCCGCGGGTCGGCGTACGTCCTCGGCTTGCGACAGCGGAACGCCCGCATCGCGCAGTGCGATGCGGGCGTCCCGTCGAGCTGTCAGGGGTTGCTGTAGCCGAGGGTGTAGCTGCCGGAGCCGCTGTAGGCGTGCACCCGCCAGCGGTAGTAGCCGGCCGTGCCGCTGTACTGGACGGTCTCGTCGGCCGCGGCGGTCGCGCCCTGGGCCACCACACTCCAGCCGCTACCGTTCCACTTCTGCAGGTAGAGGTCGAAGTCGGTGCTGGTCGGGCCGTCGAGGCAGCCGCGGTGGGTGCCCGAGAGCGAGGAGTAGTAGTAGCTGCCGTTCGGCTGGTAGGCGTTCCCGCCGCTGGACAGCGACCCGCTAACGGAGAACTCGTAACCGGTGCAGCCGGTCGGCGGGGGCGGGTTGCCGCCGCCGCTGGTCACCAGCGTCCGGCCGTACGCGGAGAGAATCTCGTTGACCGGCTGGAAGTAGGTGGTGCCGCCGGAGGTGCAGTTGCCGGAACCGCCGGAGGTCACGCCCTGCGCCTGCTGGCCGCTGAGCCAGGAACCGCCGGAGTCACCCGGCTCGGCGCACGCGTTGGTGCGGGTCAGGCCGGAGACGGAGCCCTCCGCATAGTTGACGGTCTGGTTGTATGCCTGCACCGTGCCGCAGCGCCAGCCGGTGGTCGAGCCGGAGCGGCAAATGGCCGAGCCGATCGTGGCCACGGTGGAACCGGCGACGGTCACGTTGCCGCCGGCGTAGTTGTTGACCCACGGCTGCGGGGTCCAGTTGGAGTTGACCGCCACCCAGGCGTAGTCGTTGCCGGGGAACGAGGAGCCCTGGAAGGTGCCCTGGGCGGCGCGGTTGTAGCCGGTCGTCGCGGCACCGGTGTTGCCGCAGTGCCCGGCGGTGACGAAGCCGCCGTTCACGGAGAAGCCGACCGAGCACCGGCCACCGCCGATGTAGTAGGCGTCGCCGCCGCGTACGTCGTAGAGCAGCCGGGGCTGTTCGGTGGTGCTGACCACCCGCACCGCCGAGGCGTCGACGCCGCTGGCCTTGACGAACAACCCGGCAGCGGCGGTACCGCCGCGTGCCAGCACCACGACGGTGTTGGACTTGACGTCGACGTACCAGCCGGACACCGAGGCCGGGGGCGCCTTCGCGGCAGCGGCGTCGAGGCCGCCCTTGATCGCGTCGAGCTTCCGGCCGCTGCGGTTCACCAGCTTGGGGGTGGCGCCGGCGGCGGTCACCTCGGCCGCCTTGGCGCTGTCGGTGACGGCTACGACCAGCGACTTCGCGTCCGGCGTCAACCAGGCACCGGCGAAGGTGGAGCCGAGTCGCTTGCGCAACGCCAGTTCCGTACGGCTGGCGGCGTCGTCGGAGGCGATCCTGGCGCGTGCGGCGGCGGGGGCCAGGCCCAGGTCGCGTTGCATGGCGGCGAGCATCTCGGGCGAGGCGGCCTCCCCGGATGGCGCGACCGGGGCCGGGCCGGTGGGCTTCGCGTTGGCGGGCCCGGCGATGGCGATGGCGGCCAGCCCGGCTGGCAACAGGACGGCTGTCGCCGCACCGGCAAGGATTCGTTTCATCCAGATCTCCTTCGGGTTGTGGAGCTGCGGGTACCTCCGGATGCCGCTGAGCCCCGACAGATGGCGGTAACGTAGAACGCCATTCGTCGATACCGATAGATAACCTTTGGCTCATACCGTCAGATCCGGCGCTGCGCGCACCCATCCGGCCACGCTCCGTCATCGATGCGCGGGGTCGCGGCGCAGGGTGGGCCGATGGTGCCGCTCGGCGCAGCATTCGGCCCGCCACCACCACAGCCATTGGGACGGCGCCGCCGACAAGCCTGGACCCGCCGGCCGGACCGCGTCCGCGGCGCGGAACAACGCAACCGGTCGCGCGGCCCGTGATCACCAGCGCCCAGCACAGCGCGCCGACGCGGCCGTGTTCGCCAGCGTCCGGACCACGTTCCAGGTGACCAGGCGGACTCGGAGCGCTCCCGCGCCGCGGCGAGATCGGCCGTGCCGGCCGCCACGAGCGCGTCGTTCAACGGCACGTTCACCCGGGGCAGCGCCGCACCACGCCGGACGGGCGCGAGCTGTTCGCGATGACACGCTGGGGCGTACGCACCTGGTGCCGCTGCTGGCCGCCGAGATCGTCAAGGACGACCCCGGCCAGGAGGCGGTGCTGGACCGCCTGCTCGACCTGCTGCTCATCGCCGCGCTGCGGGAATGGTTCGCCCGGCCCGGTGCCGCCGCGCCTGCCTGGTACCGGGCGTACGCCGATCCGGTGGTCGGCCGCGCGCTGCGGATGCTGCACCACGACCCGGCCCGGCCGTGGACGGTGGCGTCGCTCGCCGCCGAGGTAGGGATGTCCCGGGCGGCGCTGACGCGGCGCTTCACCGCGTCGGTCGGCGAGCCGCCCGTGTCGTACCTGACGGGCTGGCGGCTGGCGCTCGCGGCCGACCGGCTCAGCGCGCCCGGTACGCCTTCGGCAACCGCATCCCGCGTTCGGCCATGAGCTGCCGCACCCGGTTCGGGTAGTCGGTGATGATCCCGTCGACGCCCATGTCCATGAGCGCCGCCACCGTGGGCATGTCGTTGCAGGTCCACGGGATGACCTTGAGCCCGCGCGCGTGCGCGTCAGCGATCATCTTGCGGTCCGGGTAGAAGCGGAAGCTCGGGTCGGCGATCGTGCCGTTCTGTGGGAACCCGTAGTTCGGGGACAGCGTGGTCACGCCCGGGATCGCGGCGGCGGCCCGGACGAAGTCGCCACCGAAGTCGTCCACGTCCAGCCCGCCCAGCCACGGCGACGCGCCCGGCTTGCCGACCTGGAGGAAGTCGTAGTTTGTCAGCGCAACGAGCGGCCAGCGCGGCGCGAGCCGGTGCATCGCCCGCAGCGCACCCCAGTCGAAGGACTGGATGGTGACCTGCCGCTCGATGCCCGAGCGCCGGATCTCCTCGAAGACCCGCCTGACGAACAGCTCACGCGGCGCGGTCTGCTCCGGCGCGCCCGCCTCCACCTTGGTCTCGATGTTGAGCGTGATCCCGTGTGCGCGGTAGCGCTTCACCAGGTCGAGCACGTCGCGCAGCTCGGCCATCCGGACGCCGGCGATCTGCTCCTGCTCGGGGAAGCCGGGCAACTGCTGGTAGCCACAGTCCATGGTCTTGATCTGCGCGAGCGTGAGGTCCTTGACGTACTTGCCGACGTACGGGTAGGCCGGGTCGCCGGGCCGCACCGGGGCGGTGTCGCGGCACTTCTGCGCGCTCACCTGGCGGTCGTGCGTGACGACCACCTTCTCGTCCCGGGTGACCTGGGTGTCCAGTTCCAGCGTGGTGACGCCGAGGCGCATCGCCTTCGCGAACCCGGCGAGCGTCTCCTCGGTGGTCATCCCGATGCCGCCGCGGTGGGCCTGCAGATCGAAGTAGGTCCGCTGCGGCGGTACGCCGGGACGGTCGGCCGGGCCGGCGTGGGCGACGCCCGGCATGGCCAGGACCGCGCCGGCGACGAGTGCCGTCACGAGCTGACGGGTGGACATGGAGAAACCTCCGCTACCTCGGTTGTCGTTCGCGCAGCCCGAAGCTAGTGTTCTGTCTCAGTTTTGACTAGCCGCTTCTTGGAGGGCGACTCGTCCACGTCGGACCTTGGCCAGGATCGATTCGGCGGTGGCGGTCCAGACGAAGGGTTTCGGGTCGTCGTTGTGTACGCGCAGGTATTCCTCGATCGCGGTGACGAGGTCGTCGACGCTGCGGAACACGCCACGGCGGATCATCTTGTCGGTCAGTTCGGCGAACCAGCGCTCGACCATGTTCAGCCAGGACGAGCTGGTCGGGGTGAAGTGCAGGTGGAAGCGGGGATGCTTG